>JAIORE010000160.1 GCA_021108315.1 Candidatus Cloacimonadota bacterium | reverse complement strand
AATATATATTTTGCTGTTTTGAACTGAAAAATATGTCTTGAAAAATTGTATTAAAAAACAGGGTCATGTATCAATATGAAATCGCATTAATAACCCACAACTTTAGGTGTGGGAATGAGATTAATATAATAATATTACGCCGTTTAGGGCGTTTTATAAGATACTTAAAACGACGTGAACGCCGTAATAGACAGCGTGTTACATTATTCCCCTACCTGAAGGTAGGGATTAATAATATTCTAAATATAAAAGGATTTTCTCGGTAATATTATTTTCAAATAAAGTCATAAAATTGAAGTATTTCTGAAATCAAAAATTAAAATAAAGGGAAAACCAATTTCCAAAAAGTATAGTCTATTTTAATCTCTCATTCCCAAAGTTTGTTTTGGGATGTTGAAACAAGTTTTAATAGAAAAAATAAAATGGAGGAATTATGTTAAAACAAAAAAAAGTGATTTTGTTTAGTTTAATGCTATTTAGCATTGTATTAATGTTTGCCCAAGCATCAGATCTTTTCTTTTCGGAGTACATTGAAGGTAGTAGCAACAACAAAGCAATTGAAATTTTTAATGGTACTGGAGGAAGTGTAGATATTAGTGACTATACTGTAAAACGAGCAAATAATGGTGGTGATTGGGGTTTTGAAGAGCAATTAAGCGGAGATTTAGCAAACGGTGATGTTTTTGTAATTGCAAATGATTCTGCTGTCCCAGAAATATTGGATATTGCAGATATTACCAGCCAATTAACTTGGTACAATGGTGATGATGTGTTGGCACTTTATCATAACGATACTTTGATAGATATTATCGGAGTTTATCAGGAAGATCCGGGAACAGCTTGGCCTGTAGCAGGTGTTGCAGATGGTACAAAAGAGCATACTTTAGTAAGAAAATCTACTGTTACAGAAGGTAGTTTGGATTGGATCGCATCAGCTGGAACAGATGCAGATAATTCAGAATGGATTGTTTATGATCAAGATACTTTTGAATTTCTCGGAGCACATCAAATGGGAGATGTAGAAACTCCTAGTATTGTCGGTTCATTTAATGATTGGAATCCAGCTGATCCTGATTTTGCCTTAGTTCAGAATGAATTTGGAGTATGGGAACACATCCACACTTTAGCAGCAGGAAGTTGGGAATATAAAGCTATAGAAGGTGATACTTGGGATGCAGAAAACTATCCGGAGAATAACCAAATTATTGATTTAACTGAAGAGACAGAAGTAACTTGGAAAGCTAATTTTGATGCAAATTTAGTAACACATACAAACCCTGTAATTGCCGGTAATTTTATTTCCGAATTAGGTGGAACTGATTGGGAACCTACAGATATGACCGGAGAAATGATAGATTATGATGAAGAAGAAGTTTTTGAATGGAATGATCTTGTACCTGCCGGAACTTGGGAATTCAAAGTAACTCTAAATCAAAATTGGGATCAAAAT
Organism: Candidatus Cloacimonadota bacterium; assembly: GCA_021108315.1. Taxonomy (GTDB): domain Bacteria; phylum Cloacimonadota; class Cloacimonadia; order Cloacimonadales; family TCS61; genus JAIORE01. Next base: position 5,981 of record JAIORE010000160.1, on the reverse strand, counting down.
ACTGGAGCAAATGTAACCTTTATTTCCGATGGTTTAGAATCTACATATATTACTTACAATATGTCTAATAATATAACTACAGCCAGTGGTCCCGAACCTGACGCAGCAGAAATTACATTTACTATTGATGATTCCTATGGTCAAACTCATTCTACTTTCTTTATCAAAGGAAGTTGGAATCCAACTACTGGAACTTATGATCCCAACTGGGGTGATGGTGCAGAAACAGAACTCTTTGATGATGGAACTAATGGTGATGAAACAGCCGGAGATCACATTTTTTCGGTGATGATCGAATTGATTGTAGATGGTGGAAGCAATACTTGGGAATGGGGTGCATTGGATGCAAATTCAAATTGGATTGATGGAAATTGGCAATTTCAAATTGTAGATATGACTCCTCAAACTCTATCTTATACGATGGAAGTTCCTGAACTTTCTATTGCTGAGATTCAAGGTGAAACAGAAAACTCACCTTATGACGGTTACATAGTAGAAACTTGGGGAATAGTGACTGCGGTAGATAATAATGGATTTTTCTTACAAGATGACGAAATGATGTGGAGCGGGATTTTTGTTTATTTCTTTGAATCTACATTCAGTATAGGTGATGAAATCTATATTATCGCAAAAGTAGAAGAATATAATGGTTTAACAGAACTCAAAGACACAATTGAATCAGGAGTTTTATCATCTGGGAATCCTCTTTTTACAGCTCTCGAAATATCAACCCTGGAAGCAAACGAAGAAGCTTATGAAGGTGTCTTGGTAAAAGTTCAAAATGCAGAGTGTACAAATGCAGACCTTGGCTATGGAGAATGGGAAGTTGACGATGATTCAGGAATTTGTAGAATTGATGATATGTTTTATGAATATTTTCCTGAAGAGGGTGAATTCTATTCCATCACTGGGGTTTTGAATTATAGTTACGGAGATTTCAAAATAGAACCAAGAGATGAAAATGATGTAATAAGTGGTTCTGAAGAATTTGGTGGACTGGAATGTTTTGTAGAAGATGAAAACGGTGAAATACTTGAAGATGTATTAGTGAATGTTAATGGGGAAGCTTATTATACGAATAATGCAGGTACTATTGAAGTACAATTACCTGTTGGAGTCTATACAGTAACTTTTTCATTAGAAGGATATCAAATATATGTTGTTGATGATGTCGAAATAATTGTTGATGAAACTACATATTTAGATGTAGTATTGATAGAAGCAAATCCAGATCTACTTCCCCCTACAAATCTTACAGTTGAAATGATAGGTGAAACCGAAGCCATTTTCTCTTGGGATCCACCAGCAGGAGATGGTGATGAAATCGAAGAAGGTTTCGATGCTGATAATCTTCCCGAAGATTGGAATATAATTGATAATGATAGTGATGGTTATAACTGGGAAGTTTCTGCCGATTGGGGTGGAAATAATGACAGTGCTCATTGTATGACAAGTGCATCTTATCGAAATGATGTTGGCGCTCTTTTTCCAGATAATTGGTTAATCTCTCCGGCTCTTACAATTGGTGGAACTTCTGAATTACACTTCTGGGTTGCAGCACAGGATCCAGCTTGGGCTGCCGAACAATATTATGTAAAAGTATCAACTTCCGGAGATCAGATTTCTGATTTTACAACTACAATTCATAGTGAAGTTTTATCTATAGATACTTATACCGAAGTTGTACTCAGCCTATCAGATTTCGCAGGACAAACTATTTATCTTGCTTGGCAACACGCTGATGTAACAGATATGTTTTGGATGAACCTTGATGATATTTCAATTATGAACACAGCAACTCGTGAAGTTTCTTTCTCAGCAGATTTTGAAACTGTAAAAAGTGTTCGTCAATTCAAATCAGGCAATAGCTTTAGAAACGAAAACTATAGAGATAGAGAATTAACCGGTTATAATGTTTATTTAGATGGAAATCTTGTTGCAGATAACATTTCAGAAACTGAATATTTATTTATCGATCTTGGAATTGGTGAAACTTATGCTGCTGGAGTAGCAGCTGTTTATACAAATGGTACTTCTGAAATTGTAGAAATTGAAATTTATATAACAGATACTATAGATAATGGAATAAACGGAATAGTTACAAAACTTGGTTCAAATTACCCTAATCCCTTTAATCCTGAAACTAAGATCAATTTTTCTACAAAAGAATCTGGAAATGTGATTATTGAAATCTTCAATCCCAAAGGACAAAAAGTAAAAATACTTACCAACAAATCATTTGACAAAGGTAATCATAGCATTATCTGGAATGGTTTAGATGAGCATAACAACAGAGTTTCAAGTGGAGTTTATCTCTACAAAATGAAAACAAAAGAATATAATTCTACTCAAAAAATGATCTTGATGAAATAATCTTGGAGTGCGTCAACAATGTTAATGCAAAGTGGCATAGTCCCTTTCCCAAGATTCGGAATTTTGAAAACAGTAATTTCAAAATAGAATAATCAAAAGGTTGGAGATGAAAATCTTCAACCTTTTCAAAATGTTCAAAAAAATAAATGGAGGAATAATGAAAAAAACAACAATTTTAATTTTTGTATTATTTATCATAGTTTCACTAAGTGCTACTACTATCTACGATATTCAATACACGACCAATGCCGGAGATGGGACTTATCCGTCTCCAATGGTAGATCAAGATGTAACTGTCACCGGTATTGTTACTGGAAATGACTATGGCGGAGGAAAATTCTTTATCTCTTCTCCCGAAGGTGGAGAATGGAATGGTATCTATATTTATGAATGGGAAACTGAACCGCAACTTGGTGATGAAGTAGAAGTAAGCGGTACTGTAACCGAGTATTATGGATTCACGGAAATCGGTTATGCTAATGTTACAATACTAAGTTCCGGGAATCCTGTCCCGGAACCGGTAATCATTTCTTGTGCTGTTTTATCTACAACAGAAGCTTATGAAAGTGTTTTTGTAAGATTGGATGATCTTACTGTGGTTCAAGGAGAAGATGATTATGGACAATGGCTTGTTACGGATGGAACCGGAATATGTCAAATTGATAACGGATTTTTCTATCTTGATTCAGCTGATCCACCGATTATAATAGAAGTGGGAGATAGTTTTCCAGTTATCAAAGGTATAGTTGATTTTAGTTATGATAATTTTGACTTAAATCCGCGTTTCCCGGAAGATATGTTCGGAGGAACTGAAGATTTTGGTTTTCTGGAATGCAATGTCGAAAATGAAGCTGGTGAATCTTTAGAAAATGTTCAAATAAATATCAATAGTGGAAATTATCTCACAGATGATGAAGGATTTGCTGAAATACAAGTTCCAATTGGAGTTTATACTGTTACTTTTTCATTAGCTAGTTATGAAATTTATACCCAAAATGATGTCGAAATAATTTTAAATGAAACCACAGAATTAGATATTGTGTTGATTGAACAAAGTACTAGTGCAATCTACAATATTCAATTCACGACCAATGCCGGAGATGGTACTTATCCCTCTCCTATGGTTGATCAAGAAGTAACAGTTACGGGTATTGTTACGGGAAATGATTTTAGTGGAGGAAAATTCTTTATCTCTTCACCAGAAGGTGGAGCTTGGAATGGAATCTATGTTTATGAATATGAAACTGAACCGCAACTTGGTGACGAAGTAGAAGTAAATGGTATTGTAACCGAATATTATGGATTCACGGAAATAGGTAATGCTTCCGTAACAATTCTTAGTTCAGGGAATCCTGTTCCAGAGCCGGTAAGCATTTCCTGTGCGGTTCTATCTTCAGAAGAAGCTTATGAAAGTGTTTTAGTTAGATTGGATAATCTTGTAGTAGTTCAGGCACAAGATGATTATGGTCAATGGCTTGTTACTGATGGAACCGGAATATGTCAAATTGATAACGGATTTTTCTATCTTGATGAAGTTGATCCTCCGATTATTATTGAAGTTGGAGATAGTTTTTCTGCTATCAAAGGTTTAGTTGATTTTAGTTATGATGAATTTGGCTTAAATCCTCGTTTTCCGGAAGATATAATTGAAGATGTGGAAAATTTTGGTTTTCTGGAATGTTTTGTAGAAAATGAAGCTGGTGAACCTTTGGAAGGTGTGTTAGTAAGTGTAAATGCTGAAGAATATTACACAAATATTAGTGGTACTGTAGAAATATCTTTGCCAGTTGGAATCTATTCTGTTACATTCACATTAGAAGGTTATCAGATGGTTTCTATTGATGATGTTGAGATTTTTGCAGGTGATGAAACAATTTTATCGGTAGTTTTGATAGAAGCAAATCCTGAACTTCTTCCTCCCACAAATCTTGAAGTTACATTTATTAGTGAAACTGAAGCTCTTTTATCTTGGGATCCTCCTGCGGGAGATGGTGATGAAATCGAAGAAGGTTTCGATGCTGATAATTTACCTGAAGGTTGGGATATTGTTGATAATGATGGTGACGGATATAACTGGGAAGTTTCAGCAGACTGGGGTGGAAATAACGATAGTGCTCATTGTATGACAAGCGCATCTTATCGGAATGATGTAGGTGCGCTTTTCCCTGATAACTGGTTGATTTCTCCAGCTCTTGCAATTGGCAGATCATCAGAATTACACTTCTGGGTAGCCTGTCAGGATCCCGCTTGGGCAAGTGAACATTATTATGTAAAAGTATCAACTTCCGGTGATGAAGTTCTAGATTTCACCGAAACAATATATGAAGATGTTCTAGTAACAGACAATTATACAGAAGTTGTAATTGATTTAACCGATTTTGCTGGTGAAACTATTCACCTTGCTTGGCAACACGCAGAATGTACAGATTGGTTCTGGATGAATCTTGATGATATTTCTGTTATAAACACAGCAACTCGTGAAGTTTCCTTCTCAGCAAATTTCGAAACAGTAAAAAATATTCGACAATTCAAAACAGGTAATAGCTTAAGAAATGAAAATTATAGAGATAGAGAATTGATAGGTTATAATTTGTATTTTTTTGGAGAACTTATCACAAGTGGCATTACACAAACTGAATTATTATTAACAGATCTTGTAGATGGGGTAACTTATGTTTATGCTATTTCAGCGCTTTATACTGATGGAGAATCTGATATTGTAGAGATTGAATTTGTATTTGAATCTACAGATACTATAGATAATGGAATAAATGGATTAGTTACACAACTCGGTTCAAATTATCCAAATCCTTTCAATCCTGAAACTAAGATCAATTTTTCAACAAAAGAAGCTGGAAATGTAATCATTGAGATTTACAATCCCAAAGGACAAAAAGTAAAAGTACTCACCAATAAATCTTTTGACGCAGGTGATCATAGTATTATCTGGAATGGTGTGGATGATAATAACAATAAGGTCTCTAGTGGTGTTTATCTCTACAAAATGAAAACAAAAGAGTATAACTCTACTCAGAAAATGATCCTTATGAAGTAGGATTTCAAAAAATCAAAATACTGCCGATTAAATATACAATTAAAAGGTTGGAGAAGAAAATCTCCAACCTTTTTTTTAATTTATACATATACTCTAAAGTAAGTGGTTTTCCGGTAAGTGTAGTAAAAAATTATTACTTTGTTACTAATAAACACAATTTAGGGAAGGTTTTTGTAAAATCAGTAAGGCTAAATATGTGATATGATAATAACTTTTTTGATTTAGATTATGACTAACGCAATTACAAAGCTAATTATTATAGCTTAGATTAGCTCGAAATATACTTAAAACTAATTAAGCTAAGTTCAGCTATAGTCTAACCATATTGTAAGACATCTGCGTAATTCGGTTAGACACCTGCGTAAATTGGTTAGAGATCATCGGAATTCGGTTTGACATCATTAGAATATGGTTAGTGGTTATCGAGATTTGATCGAGTGTTTTTGGAATAAAGAAACCTGTTATCAGAGCCATGAAAATAGTTTAACTAACATTTCTCAGTTCGTTTAATCTATCTAAGTTATTGGAAAAATTAGTAATATGATTTAAGAAA
>JAIORE010000047.1 GCA_021108315.1 Candidatus Cloacimonadota bacterium | reverse complement strand
ATTGCAATAGTTTAACGAAGCTAAACCTGTTCGCTTTCGCTACGGCTTACTTACCGATTCAAAGAGCTTTGACCAGATCATTACTGAAAATAGCCATCTTTTTCACTTCCGACCGAACGGAAAATTAGTCGCACTGGATTTTCACCAGCTGACTATACAACGCATCGTGACGCACCGAATTAACACTAATTAACACGAAAAAAAGCCCAAAATTATTATCTAGGCAAACTTAGATAAAAGTTACTATTAGAATTAGAGAAAACATCTTTTTTTTCTTATTCGTGATAATTCGTGGTTACATCTTCTATTTTCTTTTCCTTGTTGCAATTGGTCCATTTACTATCCAAATAATAAGAGCCAATAAGAAAAATGCACTGGGAGCCATTACCATTATTGACCATTTTTGCCACCAATCTCCCAGAACTGTGAAACCAAAGATTGAGCCAAAGCCAAATAGTTCACGTACAAAAGCGATCAAAAGTAAAACGAGAGTATATCCTAATCCTGATCCAATAGCGTCAATCATTGAGTCTATCGCAGAATTTTTCCCGGCAAAAGCTTCAGCTCGTCCCATAATTATGCAATTAGTTATTATTAAGCCAACATAAGGTCCTAAAGATTTGCTAACTTCCGGTAAAAATGCTTTGAGAAAAATATCCACGATTATCACATAAGCCGCAATTATTAAAGTCTGAACCATCATTCTAATACTTTTAGGAATATAATTACGGATTAGAGAGATGGTTAAACTTGTTAATATCAAAGTAAAAGTTACACCAAGTCCCATCACCAGACTATTTTGCATTAAATTTGTAACAGCAAGTGCTGAACAAATCCCTAAAATCTGTCTCCATATCGAATTATTAGTAAAAGCACTTGTGATAAATATCTCTTTTCTATTCATTCGATTCTCCAAAACTCAGAGCAATTTTATTAAGTTCGTTATAAATAATATCAACAACAGCTTTACTGGAAAATGTTGCTCCAGTAATCTGAATTACTTGCATTTCTGGGATTTCACCTTCTGCAACCATATCAGCTTGAATCAAGGTTGCCTTTTTGTTTAAGGGTTTATTATTAAATTGTATTTTGAACCAATCTTCGGTAATTCTTCCACCTAACCCGGGAGTTTCATTCTGATCTAAAATTCCTAAACTAATTATTTTTGTGAAATCCGGATTCACAGCAACCAACATCGTAATTGTTCCCCACAATCCACTTCCCGATATTTGGAAAACATAACCTAAAAGTCGATCTTCCGAATTTGCTTGATAATATATAATATCCTCTAATTTTTTCTCGGTAATATAATTATTATAAGTTTCATTTAAGCTGTTTAAGATCGGATATTCAAATAGGTCTAATATTGCTTTTTGTAAATTTTGCTCTCGATAATTTTCTACTCTTGGTTTCGTTAAATGATAAAAAGTAGCTAAGATTCCCACAAAAAATACTGTGATTAAAACCATAAAGAAAATTGGATAGAATTTAGTTTCTTTGAACGATTTTTTCTCAGACATTATTTCTTACCTTTTTGTTTGGATTTATTCAAAGTATATTCAATGATTGGCATAAATGTATTTGCCAGAATAATTGAGAACATAAAACCTTCTGCGAAAAGAGAAAATTTCCTAATAAAAACAGTTAAGAATCCTACCAATCCTCCAAAAATCCAGACAGCAGTTTTGTTCTTTGGCATAGAGACAGGATCAGTTGCGATAAAAACTACTCCAAAAAGTAAACCGCCACTCAAAATATATGGTAATGGATTGGAACGATAAAAAATTAGAATGAAAGCAGTAAAACTAAGAATTGTGGAGAGCATTACTTGCCATTTTGCAGTCTTTGTAAAGATAAGATAAATTGTTGCAATAATTACCAACAAAGCTGAAGTTTCCCCGATGCTACCGGAAATTGTTCCGAAAAATAGATCAGAAAACTTTGTTGAAATTCCGCTATCGCGTAAAACTGTAATCGGGGTTGCAGAAGTGAGATGCGCTGGTTTCAAATATGTTGCAAATCCACCTGGAAAAGAAGTAAATGGCTTTAACCAGCGAACGGTCATTGCATTTGCAAAAGAGACGTAAATAGAGGTTCTACCCACCATTGCCGGATTAAAAACATTCATTCCAAATCCACCGAAAACCATTTTCCCAAAAGTTACCGCAACAATTGCACCTACAGAAGCCATCCAAAAAGGAATTGTAGGAGGAAGTGACAAAGCGAGCAATGTTCCCGTTACAAAAACAGCTTGTGATATTTTCCCGTTTTTCCTTTGCCTAATAAATAAATATTCTGTGAAAACAGCTACTAAGTTAGTAATAATAATTATTAAAAAGATTCTCCACCCAAATAGAAAAATTGAAAAAAAGATTATAGGAAGCAAAGCTAACAGCATCCGCTGCATATTTTTTTGCTTCATAAAGAATTTCAACATTAATTCTCCTGAAAATCAATAATGAATATGAAATTCAATTTTTATATCTTTTGAAATATGTCAACTTTCAATAAATTTTGAGAATTGAGTTGGATTTGCAAATCGAATCCAGAAAAATTAGCAACGAACTCCAGTTGAATAGAAAAAAGATTCAGAAAATGACCTCATCTTAGCCTTCTGCTGCGAGGAAAAGGAGCATTTCCTCTCTTTGCAGGAGAGGATTAAGGTGAGGTTCTATTTTTCCTCTTACTTTGCGTCTCAGCATCTTTGTGTGAATCTTTTCTCAAATTAATTTAAATTAATAATTGCCTAAAAATCTAAACAATTTTATAAGTGTTCCAATCTAATAATGAGGAGAAATTTATGGGAGCAACACATGTTACTGTAAGAATAACTAATCCGGCAGATACAAATAGATTCTGGGAAGGACTTTTTCTAGTAGATTCAGGAGCTTTTGATTCTTTAGTACCAAAAGATAAACTTGAAGAAATTGGAATCAAACCTAAAGGTCAAAGAACTTATGAACTCGCAGATGGAACAGAAATTAAAATGAAAATCGGAACAGCCGATATTGAATTTATGGGAGAAATTGTAGGTGGAACTATTATCTTCGGAGAGCCAGATACTGAACCAATTCTCGGAGTTACTGCCCTTGAATCCGTGGGAATTGAAATTGACCCACAAAATCAGAGATTAAAACGATTGCCTGCTGTAAGATTGAAAAAAATAATGCCGAAAAAACGTATTGTAACTTTATAAATTAAACTATAAGTATCGAATTACAAATAAAAATAGCAGTAACAATTGAATCAATCATTACTGCTTATTTTTTCTAATGTGAATACAACGAATTTATCTAATATTTCTTTTCTTTCCGTTATTTACTAATTAATTTTCCTTCAGAATCTCATCATCATATATTTTTTCAAATTTCAATTTATGACCAGCTTCTTCGGCAGCTAATTTCTTGAAAAGATTTTTTAATTCAGCGTCATTAATCATTTCAGCCATATTGGAGTATAATATAGCTGCAGCTTCTTCTCTTTTGATGGCAATTGTGAGAATATCTTGATAAGACATATCATCGGAAGGTTCTGCACTTACGATATAATCACTGATATGTAAGTCTTCCACTTCTTTGGGTTTTACCTTTGATAATCCGTTTTCCCGAATTTTCATTAGAATCATCATATGACCTCTTTCCATTTCGGCAAACTCTCCCAGAATTTCTGAAAGAGCTGCAAATTTCGCTTTTTTTTGAAGATCCAAATAAAAAAAGACTGCTATCTCTTCTCTTCCAATAGCAAAATCTATTATCTCATAAAATTTCTCGTTTTCCATAATCAAATCCTCCGAATTATATTAAAAAAGAATTTAATTCCCTTTTAATTTCTCAACAATTGTATTTACAAATTTTGTCAAGTTTCCTTTTTCTTCTTCGTCAAAACGTAATTAGAGACTGTTCACATCTCACGCCATCTTTTTCAATTAATTGTTATTCGAGATTAATTGTTGTAACAAAACTCGAATTGAGCTTTTTAAACAATTTAGCGAAATCAACTAATCTGTGAAAATTCGTGGTTAAGACAACTTTGATTTTCTCGAAAATAACAAAACCGTTTCATATTTCCTTTTCACAATATTTCCGGTGAGATCAATAATTTTTTCAATTTCTGAGAAAAATTCAACTCTTTTTGATTCTTCCAAGGTCATATGATCTGAAAAAGTTTTTAATAATCCCAAATATTCTTCCTTTTGATATTTCTTTTCCCATTTATAAGATTTTAGTTGAACCATTTCAAAAATATCCATCGCATTGATTTTCTTTTCATAAATTCTTACGAAATTATCAAGGCTTTTATTAGATTTATTCGAAGGTAAATATTTTTCATAGATAGGATTTGTCAATTTCCAAAATTGGGTAGTATTTGATCTATCAAGATTCCAAATTAGGCACAATGAACCGTTTTTGTATAATATTTGATTTGCTTTTACTAAACCATAATCCGGTTCAATCCAATGAAATGCTTGAGCAGATAGAACAATATCATATCTTTCACTTTCTGGTTCCCAATCTTCAAATGAAATATTCTTAATATCAACTTTGAGAAAATTTTTCAAACTCATTATAGTAAATTCTGCAAGTGAACTGCCTTTTTCCAATCCAGTAATTTTATAACCTTGTTTTGCAAAGGGAAAAGTAATCTTTCCTGTTCCACAACCAATTTCTAAAATTTTCCCGTTAGATTGAATTTTCGACAACTGAATAATATCATCAACAAGTTCTCGAGGATATTTTGGACGATATTTACTGTAATTGATTACATTATCATCGAATACTTGGATTAATTCATTTTTCGTAGGCATTGTTTTTTCATAGCATATTTTTCAAAAATAAAATTCACTTCTTTCAAATCATATTCTGAACGTAATTCACTTTGAATTATCTTTCCTGATTCATAATCTGTTATTTTGATTCTTTCCAATTCTTTATCTTTTGAATTGGCAACAATTTCTATTGGAAGATAACCGTTTTTCAGATAAAATTGCTCTACTTCATAATTATCACTGCATCCTAATCCAATTGTTTTGAAACCCCTCATCCAAACTTCTTCTTCAAATTTTTGAATTAATTTTGTCCCAATTCCTCTTCTGGAATAATCTCTTTTGGTGCTAACATTTGTCACGATTTCATCTATTTCAACACAGGATTTGTCTTTTTCACTAGCTTCTCCGAGACAATATCCAACAAGCTCACCTTCATCGTAGACAACAAAATATAAATCAGAATTTTTCTCAGCTTTTTTGGTGAATTCTTCAAAGCTCATATCTATATAAGTTGAACAAAAATTAAAAATAGCTTTTAAATCCTGTTTATTTGGTTTTCTTATTATTAGGTTCATTGAATTTGGCTTTGCTTTTTTTCCGTTCTTAGCATCTTTGCGGTTAAATCTTTTTTTCTTCTACTTTCATCATTGGATATTCCGTGTTCGATATTGGATATTTAATTTTTCTAATTTATAGTTTCTTCATCATAAATACACCCAAATCATCATCAACAAAAACATTATTGCCCGGTATTACTGCTTCTCCTCTGTACATCAAACCTCTTCCATCAAAATTGTAACCTCGTTTGACATACATTCTTTGAGCAATTCCATAATCGGAGTATAAACCAACTCCTATACCAACGACAGAATATCCATTCTCTTTTATCATTTCTTCTGCCTTATCTATAAGCATTGTAGCTATTCCTTTATTTTGAAATTTGATAAGAGTGTTCAGGTCTTTGATTTCAGGAATTTTATTTTCTTGGAAATAGCTGTAATTTGATTTCCATTTAATTGTGACATAACCGGCAAATTCACCTTCATATTCTGCTATGAAAACATCCCGTTCACCATTTTGTTGTTCTGTAAAATATTTTTCATAAAGTTGGTAAGGTTTATTCCAGTTTTGAGATTGGAAAGACTTTGATATTGTTTCGCAATCAATTTCTTTCATAGGTCTGATAATTATTCTTTTCGTGGAAATTCGAATAGTTTCGTGGTTTCTCTTCATATTTGAATATCTTAAAACTTAAAACTCACTCCAAATAGAGATTTCAATGAATTAGCAATAAATTCTTCTCCGGTAACCAATGAAATCAAAGCATTCGGATTGAAATTAATCCCAAATGAAGATTTATTTTCTTTTGAAGAAGAATTGTTTGCATAATATCTATACATCAAACCAAATCCAGCTGTTGCACCTATGGCACTGGAAGTAAGAAGTAAAGATGAACTGATCTCATCATTTGGTGAAACAATATATGCAAACCCAAATCCTAAAGCACATCCAACAAATTCACCAAGATTGATCAAAACTCCTTCTCCAGTGGAAAAATTTTTATCTTTCACAATTTTTGTTCCCAAATTTAGTCCAGCTATCGTTCCTAAAATTGCTGAAGCAGTATAAACTCTTTCATCTTTGGGGGAGATCATATTTATGATAGAAATTGGAATATAACCTCCCAAAAATGTTGATCCTCTTACTACATAAGCATCACCCTGGGTATAATATTGTTTTTGTGACATATATTTTCCTAAGAAAAGACCCGATACAGAGCCACCCAATATTGATAATGAAATAGGAGAAATATGGTCAAAATCAAATAAATGAGCTATACCACCTCCCCAAACAAGCCCTAAATCACTTCCAAAACCAAGCATTTCAACAGTTCCCGGATGTAAATCGTTCAAAGTGGCATAATGAAAACCAAGAAATATCTCTCCAATACTAAATATTGATTGCATCGGTAAAAGTGTATCTGCCCTGAATGTATCACCTTGTGTAGCATAAGTGAAAAGTAATCCATGTAAAACTCCTCTTGTTCCTCCATACAAAGCCAAACTAGCTGCGGCATCAGAAACCGGAACATTTTTTGTAGCTGCAAGTGAAGCATAGAAACCGGCACTACCGGTTAATAAATAGAGAGCTGCCGAAACCTTGAAATCATCGGATTTGACTATAACAGGAGTTGTGAATCCATAAAGAGCAAAAGAAAGTGTTGTTGTCCCAACCACAAGTTTGGTTCGACCTTCATGATTGAGTTTTAACTTTGGTTTTTTTAGATTTAATTGTCCTGTAACTTTTTTACGAAATTTTGCAACATCTTCTTGGGAATACATAATTCGCTCTTTTATCAATTTATTATCAGGTTTATATGAAATTTCCAAGACGAATAATGTATCTGATATTTGAAAAAGATTTGCATTCTGAAAATTTCTGTACTCTTCAAATAAATTTATTTTCTCATTTAATTCTGAATCTATATTTATGACTTTACCATCTAAATCAACTGGAATCTGAACTTCTTGAGCGTAGCAGATGCTTGAAAGAACCCAAAAAACAGCAAGCAATAATATTAATTTACTTTTTCTTCGCATTTTTATTCCTTCTAAAATTATGTAAAATCCCAAATCGAATTAATAAATATCTACTCAGAATTTAAAAAGTATAGATGTTCGCAGATGAATTGATACTCTTTAATCATAATTATCTTGAATCCAATTTTAAAT
>JAIORE010000008.1 GCA_021108315.1 Candidatus Cloacimonadota bacterium | reverse complement strand
TTTAAATCTATATTTATAATAAAATAGTATTAAAATGAAAATTTACAAGTATCAACTCATCTGCGAACATCTATAGATGTTTTATTTCTTCTGTCTCTATACCACTTCTAACTCCGACCAAAATCAATTCCAAATTCCCCTCATTCAATTTTTCAAAAAACTTTTAGAAGAAATTTTACATCTTTAGAAAAGCTAATTTTTCCGGCATAGACAATTTGATGGTCTCGTAAAAAAGGAAAAAGCAAGCATTTTTACAAGAATATATTTTTTGTATTTGTCTATTATGTAGGATGTTACAAACAATATGGTAAGAATGTTCATTAAGCTTTGTTTTCAGCATTAGAAAAAATTTGGGATGATAATGTAAATTTACGATTATATATTTTTATAAACTGAACAGGGATTTTAAAGTCGATCAATTTGATCAAATATTATTTGCGTAGTGCGATATGTCTAAGGGTTTTCCGACAAAGTCGGTTTTTTATAGATAATATCAACTTTTTTTGTTGAAATAGAAAAATATACTAGTGTCAAGTCAAGTATCACAAACAATCCTGTTTGTGTAAAATACAAACGGCACAAAAGACACAAACAAGATTGTTTGTGATACATATACGTCATTTGAGGTTTGACTTGACACTAGGGGTTTTATCTTTATAGAATAGATTTAGGTGATATTTTTATCTTTTTCCCTATTCTCTGTTTCTAAAGCAACTATCACATTCTGAACTCCATCCTGAAAAGATGGGTGAAGTTCAGTCTACTTTTTTTTCACATCCTGTTAATCTCTTAATCAGATAAACCCCGTGAGATAGAATGCAAATAAATCCTAATACTTTTTCAGGTTTTATCTAACGGGGTAAATCATAGTTCAGACAATTTTTTTCCTTTCTTTTTATTTAGTAAACTTTCCGAATCTTATCAGAAAGAATTACTTTGTTAGAAGTTTTTTAAAGAAAATCTATGGTTTGTTTTTCCTCATTTCCTGTCTTCTCCTCCTTTTTTCCCTTTTTCCTTTTTTCCTATTTCTTTTCTTTTTTATCCGTGTAAATCAGCGGCTGAAAAAATATTTTTCTTCTCTTTCTCTACCAAAATCTAAACGATTTTTCAATTGCCAATTCCACCGAGTCTTCATTATCAAAGGGAAGAATTTTATAGCGAAAAGCTAATTTATATTTTTTTGGCAGATCATATCTTAGTGTAAAATAATGATAGATTCCAAGTTCCGATCCTAAAGCAACTTCTTCCGGTTTTTGAAATTGAACTTCATAATTAAAAAACAGTTTTCTGGAAGCATATTTACCCATACTTACCGAAAGATTATTCAAAAACATATCAGAACCAAAACGAGTAACACTGTCCAATTCTTCTTTTTGAAGATAATTTTTTTCTTCCTCATCTTCTTTGGAATAATATTTATCAAAAAAATTCTTAATAATACTTGTTTGAACATAAAAAATATCAAGCCGCAAAAGTTTTCTTATCGTATTTTCGAGGGGATGAATCAAAGGATCGAGAATTGCAGTTTCCAAACCAAGTCCGGCAATCTGAATCATTTCATCCTGTAAAAGAGTTTTCTTTTCCTGATTAGAAATCTCATCAATAGATCTATTATATCGCAGTTTTGCTAAAATATCTAACATTCCATCACTAGGATCATCACTGGCAAGTCGAAATTGAAGTGTTGTATTTCCAGTTTTACTGTCTTTCTCATTGAATACATTTAGAGTGATAATTGTACCATCAGAAGCTTTTTTGAAGAATGTACCATTTAGATAAAATCCATCAACATAAGGGTTTATTTTCACTTTTGCAAAATCTAAATCCAGTTGTGTTCCAAAGAGATCTACTTGTCCAATTTCACAATTAAAAATAGCATCAGGAACAGAAAAATTTCCATCATGATAAAGAAGATGCAAATAACCTCCATGAATTATCTGAAGATTTGTCGGATAAGTTGCATATCTCATGTTTTCATCAATATGAAGCATTACATCCAAATCAAATGGGTAATTTGTGTCATCCTCAAAATCAGGATTTTCTTTTTCTAATCCTATTTGACCAAATAAATTTATTATATTATCTGTGTTTGGTGGATAAATTACTCCACCATTAGAAAAATGAACATCTCCTAAAACATGAATATCGTCAAATGGTCCCGAAATCAATAAATCATCACTATATCTTCCTTTAATCAAGACTTTTACAACAGAATCGAAAGCAACAAAACCGGGAATATTTAATAGAAGTCCTCTATCATTAGTATGGATGTAAAATTTGCCAAGATTTAGCATTCCCAATTTGAAATCTTTTTCATCATTATCAATTTTATTTGAAAGAAAAAATCGACCTTCACCCATTCTAAGTTTGAACCAATCAATCTTTAGAGTATCATTTATAATAGACATCTTTACATTGATCTTATCCACTTTTTCCACTTGATTATTCAATAGAAATTCTGCTTCATTTATAGTAAAATTTCCATTTCTAAAAAAAAGCCCATTTTCCTGAATTCCTACTGAAAGATCCAATTTACAATTAGATCTTCCATTGCTTAAAAATTCTATTTGTTCCGATAATATTTCTACCAAATCACCATTAAATTTGATGTTTACTACGTTGCTATCTGGGAAACTATTACTGTTAAACAAATTATAACCAATTGAGCCTGAGCTTTGAAATGAAAAGCTATTCTCTTTATCAATTCTCAAATCAATAATATCTAATTTTCTATCTTTTTGGGAGCAAATAAGAGATGCTGTATCTAATTTAAAACCTGCTAAATCACATTTCCCACTTTTCAGTTCTAAATCTGCAAAATTTTCATTATTCTTATGTGTAAAAGTGAAATTCCCATTTAAAATTCCGTTATATTCATCATTCGATATTATTTTCTCAAGATCAAGATCAATAATGTTACCAATTGCTTTGATATCCAATTGAGGTTTGAGAGTTATATCACTTTCCACGTTCAAAAATTTATTCTCATTTTTTGCTATCGTAAATTCGCGGATATGTAGAAAATTGTTGCTACCGTAAAATTGTATTCCAATATTGAGATCACTTAAATTTTTATAGGAAAATTTATTGATTTTGAAAATACCTGCCACATTTCCATCATCACGCGAATCATATTCAATAATAAAATCAGAAAAACCTTTCACATACTTTGATGTATTGTAGTTTGTAAAATATTTGAAATAATCTTTAATCTTTACACTTTTTCCCTTAGCGATAATTCCAAAATCAAATTTTTGTTTGAATTTAATCCAGCCATCCAATAAAATATTATCATTGATCTTAAAAGCGTTTGAATGTAAGCTATCAGCAGATCCATTGGCAAGTAGGAGGATTTTGAATTCTTCATAATTCAGCTTTGCATTATAGGATTCTAATTTAAAACTTGAGCAATCTTTGACTTTGTTAACTCGCAAGTTAATTCCAAATCTTCCGTCCAGCTTACCAAATGCTTTGTCAAAAAGTCTTAATGAAGCGTCTGTTTTGAGACTGTCTAAGTTTGAACTAAAATCAATTTTTCCAGATAAAAGAGGTAATGAATACGATTGGAAAAAGTCACCAAGATTAAATCTTTTCAATTTGATTTGAGAATGCAATTCTTTGTTTTGAAAATTACCGTTTAAATGAAGGGAAGCATCTTTTCTGAATCGAGTCATTTTTACAGAATAATCAAAATCTTCTAAGCTAGCTTCTGTGCTAATATCATCCAAGAAAAAGGAATTTGATTTAATAACCGTATCATTAAGTTTAATATCAATTTTAATTTTTTTATCAAAATTTACATTTGAAACAAGGTTTCCTTGAATGTTTAGATCTTTTCTTTTCCACTTTAGATTATTGGAAAATACATCAAAATTAAGTGTTCCATCAAAATTAACAATTCCATCTCCGAAAAGTTTTTGATCTTCCCAAAATGCTTGGCTAATTTTTAATTTTACATCTCTCCAAGATAAAGAAGCTTCTACTTTAGAATCTTTGATTTCTTGACCCTCTATAGAAAATTTTTCGCAAAAAACTTCTCCTGTTATTTTGGGATCAAATAACCTTCCTCTCACTTTTGCTTTTGCAATAGATATTCCAGATAAACGATCATAAAATCCACTCAACTCAACATTATCACTATAGAAATCGCCAATAATCTGATTATCTTTTTTGAAAGGATTATTAACAATAAAACCACCATTAACCAAGTTCCTATTGAATGAGGCATTTTCTGCTTTCATCTCAAATTTATTGAAGTTCCCAGAAAATTTTGCTTTTGGAATTATTGATAAATATTTATACACTTTGAAATTTGTATTAGATAGATTACCAGAATAGCTAATTATGTTATTATGAACAGTGATATTTAAATTTAATTCAGAATGAAATGATTTAAAAAAAGAAAAATTTAGCGAGTCTGGAGAATAGTGTTCCCAATCAAATATAGCATTGCTGATAACTCCATCATCAATTATCGCATTAGCTGAAATTTTGCCAGATTTGTTGTTGATCGCAGATAATTTTAAGTTTGTTTTTTTCCTATTAATAATTTCAAGGTTTATATCACGAAACGTTTCTGAAAAATGAATATATTTAGTTTCAAACAACAATGAAATTTTACTATCGTAGATATTTAAGTTCTGAAAATATTGTTTTATATCAGGAATAATAAATTTTCGAGACTTTTTCTTAGCAGAAAAATCAGCATTGTTGATATTTATTTCAAGAGTCGGTTCATAAATTCTGATGTGTTCAATTGCTTTGAAATTCTTAAAACCTGAATAAAGGAGTTTTATCAGGCTCATTTCAATATAAATTTGTTTAATATCCAATTTATAAAAATCATTATTTTCCAAAATTGAAATATTTGAAATATTGAGTTGTTTATCATTAAAATCGAGAAAACCAATTTTTACTTTGGCATTTAAAGATTCTGAAAGATATTCAGATAGCTTTTGTCTTACAATTTCATCCATTTTGCCCCAATGAACTATTGCATAAAAAGAGATATTTATGAAAAGAATAACACTCACTAATATCAAAAGCCATTTTTTATTTTTCAAAATTCCTCAGTAAAATACTTTACCACAGAGAGTACAGAGAAAATATTTTTTTTATTAAAGAACAAAACTAATTAAAAGAATACTAACGGCATAGCACAATTTTCCGACTATTTCACAACAAGCTTCTTTGTAAAGAAAGGCTTTTTCGCTCTGTGTTTTCTGTGATAATATCTTTAATTTTATTCTGCTAACAGCAAAATCCCATTTTCCAATTTTAATTTAATTTTCATCTGATCTGCAATTTTATTATTATGTGTAATTATCATAAAGGTTTGATTTTTTTCAAGATTTAGTCTCTGAAAAATATTGATCAATTCATCACTATGAAATTCATCCAAATTTCCAGTGGGTTCATCAGCAAAAATAATTTCCGGATCATTTATCATAGCCCTGGCAACAGCTACTCGCTGTTGTTCACCTCCACTTAATTGATTTGGATAATGATCTTTTCTCGGAAGAATATCTAGTAAATTCATTAGTTCTCCCGCCTTTTTTTTGCTTAATTTAAGATTACTGGTTTTCAAAAACATTGGCAATGCAATGTTTTCTTCAGCAGTAAAATCGTTCAATAGATAATGAAATTGAAAAACAAATCCAATTTTTTCATTACGAAATTTATGGATATATTTTTGTTTCGAGTTAATTATTTTTTCCAGATAAGAAATTTCTCCTGAATCTGGTTTATCCAATAATCCCAAAAGATGCAAAAGAGTGCTTTTCCCACTTCCTGATTCACCTGTAATAGCAATTGTGTCTCCTTTACTGATTATAAGATTGATTCCTTTGAGAACTTCTAATCTTCCAGTTGATTCCTTAAAACTTTTTTTTAAATTTTTAACTTCTAATATTTTCAATTATTTTACCTCTAAATTTACGACATTTTCTTCTATAAGTCCTAACATGATAAACTGAAACCAAAAAAATTAACAACAGAGAACTCAGAGAAAAAATAAGGTTGAATTCAAGGCTTTTTTTTTCTTTTTCTTGTTTCCTGATTCTTATCTCCTTTATCATTTAATACTTAAATATTATTTTTTTTATCAAAAAATGTAACGATTTCCAGAATTATGTATCTTAATGTATTACATCAGATATTTCCTGATTAGTTATTTTTCTAAGCGGAATCATTGAAGCCAGAAACACGATAATTATCGAAACCAAAAACGTGAGAATGATATTTAATGGAACAAAAGCAACATTTATTTTTTCTAAGAAATAGACATCACCTTTCAAAGAGAAAAAACTCTGGTTTTCGATTAAAATACTAAATATAATCCCTAAAATTTCACCAAAAATAATAGCAAAAAAAGATATAATAAGTGTTTTTCCTAAAAACAGATTTTTAAGCATTAAATTAGATGCTCCAAAAGCCTTGATAATTCCAATCTCTTTTCTCTTCTCTAAAATAGCTGAAGAAACTGAACTGATAACATTGAAAGAAGCAATCAATACAAGGAAACTTAAAATAATAAATATAATCCATTTCTCTAATTGTAATAACGCAAATAAATTACTGTTGTAATCTATCCATGATCTAATTTGGTAATCGTGATCAAATTCATTTTTCCAAGTATAAGTAAGATAATCTGCTTTTTCAACAAATTCAGATTTCAATCTAACTTCCATCATAGTATATTCATTTTCTAAAGAAGCAAAATTCATAGCTTTTGTGAGGTTTATAAAGACATATTTTGAATCATATTCGTACATTCCAGAGCTATAAATTCCAACGATTTTAAATTTTTCTTTTTTGTTCTTCATACCAAAAGCTGTTACTTTTGTATTTGAAGGACTTATTAATTCCACCGAATCTCCGATCGTGGCATTTAATATTTGAGCTAATTTTTCTCCAATTACCGCATCGTTTTCAGATACTAATTTATATGTACCGCTTCTCACAAAGCTTTTATATTCTGTTGGATGTTCATTGGCTTGCCAATTAATACCACGCAATACTACACCTTTGATGCGTTTTTTGTTTATCATCATTGCATTTGTAACTACAGCTTCAGAAACTGATTGAACTTCAATCTTCTCACTTAATTTTGATTTTATTTTTTCAATATCTTCTCTATTAAGATCTGAATTACTATTTTTGAAAAAATATATATGTGAATTTGCACCGAGGATTGTTTCTTTTAATACGGTTTCATATCCTTCAAAAATTGCCAGAGCGATGGTCAATGTCGAAACTGATAATAAAATTCCCATAACCATAAAAATGGAATCAAAACGACGCCATTCCTTTTGTGGTGAAGCAATATATTTTAATAAAAAATAACTAATAATTTTAAGCATAAAGAAAGCTTTAAAAATGCTGATATTCTGTCAACTTTTGCTTTTGAGATGGTGTTCTATAAATTGAAAATTTAATATTAATTTTTACGCTTTCGTCTTTTGGTCTTGATGTTAGTTTTGTTCGTTGCTAATATTTTTGGGTGTGTTTGTAGTATAATGTAAAATATATTGACTATATCTGCTGTAATAATAG
>JAIORE010000201.1 GCA_021108315.1 Candidatus Cloacimonadota bacterium | reverse complement strand
ATTTTTAAATTTAATCTATTGCTTATGATTATTACTTTTTTGTATTACACCCCTTTTAAGATACCTTTGCTTTTTTCTTAGTTTATAATCTTTTTTCAATTCAAGTGAATTGTTTGTTCAAAGTTGGAATCAAATGTCCAGTGGTTTCTTTTGACTTTCGTAAGCCCTTATTTTGCAACCACTGTGTCATCATGAACTAATCAGAAATTGGGTCAATGAGTCTTCACCTATGGTCATTTAACCGATTTACATTAACAACACTTTTTTGTTTTCCAAGAGCTTACCGGATTTTAAAATAACATAATAAATTCCACTGGCAACCTGCTTATTTTGATTATCAGTTCCGTTCCAGATAATTTGTTGATTTAAAAATTTGTTGATTTGAAGATTTGAAAAAGTTTTCACTTTTTGTCCCTTTATATTGTAAATTTCAATCTTTGTGTCTTTAAAATCCCGAGTCGGGTTTTGACCCAAAACTCGACTCGAGATTTTAAAAGAAATTGTGGTTTCCGGGTTAAAAGGATTTGGATAACAATTTAATGAAAGACTTGAATTTTCGAGATTGAGTTCATCTGAACAAGATACTGATATAACAATTTCCACATTATTTGATGGTAGAGATGATCCTGTAGTATAAACTGCTGTTACAAAATAATTATATGTCCCATTTACCAGATCAAGATCGTCATATTCTTCATCAAGAACGCTTTGAATAATCACATTATTTCTAATAATATTGTAGGCAATTAAATAAAACTCCGATTCTTCAGGTTCTTCCCAAGTTAGGTGAACATTATTATCAGAAAATATCTCAGCTGATAAATTATTAGGTTCGGGTAGATTTTCAGGATTTTCTTCCATTTCGCAAAATACATAACTGGTATCATTCACAGTAACTTGAATATCATCTTGAAAATAATCTAAATATCCTAAGGCAGTGATAGCTATGGAACGATTGCCTTCTGGAATATCTGTTAAAATAAATTCTCCATTTATATCTGAGAAACTCAACCCAAATTGAGACATAATTTGGGCATTTGAAATCGGTTCAGAAGTTTGAGAATCTACAACTGTTCCCTGAATTGCACCAAATCCTACCTGTGTTCCTGATAATTCTAAATTATCAATATTCCAACCACAATATTGCCAAGATTCATCTGTAGAACCAATCGAAAATCTGAGTTTAATTTCATTTTGAAGGTCTGCAATATTTGAAATATCATAAGTTACCTCAGACCAAGAATTATCAGTTATTGTCATCGAATTTGTCCAAATCTCAATCCAAGAAGCTCCATTATCACTGCTTATATCAAGATAAGCATGGTCATAAAGAGGTTGCTCTACTCCTAACCAATTCTGAAATGACAGCTCAACACCAACAAATTGAGAACAATCTATTGCCGGAGAAATCGCATAATATTCGCGATCACCAAGATCCGTTTCATAATCTCCGAGAAAACTTCCTAATCCGGTTAAATCAACACCAAGTATTTTTTCTCCTTCATAAGCATTTTGAGGATCTGAATTACCGTGTTCTCCACCAAGACCTTGGGGTGAATCAATCTGAAATTCTCCTTCTAAAATCCAATTGGTTTCGGTTTCAAAATCATCATAATAGATAGTTTCTGAGAAAAGAGTGATAAAAAGGAAAATTAGAAAAAAGAGTAGAATGTTTTTTTTAATATTATGGCTGGATAGTGAAATCTTGTTTTTCATGAAATTCTCCTATTAATTTATCTATCTTTCCGAAACTCGATTCGAGATTTGAAAGCGACTTTGTCGCTTAACTTTAACAATGTCAATGAACTCCAAAATTATTTCAGAAGTAACATTTTATTTATTATCGTTTTGGAGTTACTTACTTTTAGTTTGCAGAAATAAACTCCAGTAGCTACATCTCTATTATTAGAATCTTTTCCAGACCAAGCTATATTATGAATTCCAGCAGGAATTTTATCATGAAGCACGGTTTTAACTTTTTGCCCTTTTATATTATAAATGGTAATCTCTACTTCATTTTTTTCAGGTATGGAAAAGGAAATATTTGTAGTTGGATTAAATGGATTTGGAAAATTTTTTAATGATGCAACAGCGGATATAATATTTTCATCTGTTTCAGTAAATATTTGATCTGTAACTATTATAGAAAGATTTAAGATATTATTGTTCGGTGTAAAATCTACTATTTCAGCTTCGCTTAACTGAATATAATTATCTCCATTTTTCAAATAAACAAAATGATTTTCCGGTAGATTTTCAGTAAATATTTCAAAATTTATTGTTTCAAGAGAATTAAGCTCAATCTGTGAAATCCATTCATAATAAAATTCATTATTAGTGTTCAGTGGGTTATTGATTAATTGATGATAATATTCCATAATTCCGTCATCATTAAAATCTTGCGGAAGATAGAATAATAAGTTGTTTTCAAATGGTGAATTCACTGGTTTAAGCAAGTCATAAATAGAATCATACAATGAATCTGCAACAGACGAAGTTCCCACGATCACAGAAGATGAAATTTCATTGTTTTGGTTAGCTTTAATTTCAATTTTCCAATCATTATTAAAATCAGGTGAAAAAGTACTGGAATAAAATGGTATGAATCGCAATGTTAAATTATCTTCATAACAAAAAAGGTAGTATGATTTTGCTGATTCCAAATGGGATGTGGGTATAAATCTATCATCATAAGCAAACATAAAAGGCTCAATCAGATTATTCTGTATAGCCTGATAATATTCGAAATTTTCATTATCCATCACAAAAATAAGTTGATGTAAATCATAAGAAGTATGATGTGGATTTGGTACAATATTCCACCCTTGCTGAAGTTGGTAATCATAAGCACTTTTTTGAATATCAGCATAATTTATAGTGAAATAATTATCTTGAGGTTCGTTGATCCAATATGGTTTGAGAAATTCAGGAGTTTCTATTTGGATAAATTCGTTTTCTACCCAATCGTACAATTCTGAGCCATTTCCGTAAACTTCTTCAGTTGTATAATTTCCCATTTCAAAATTTTGAGAGATAAGATTCCAGCCCTCCTCTAAAGATATAATTGTTTGAGGAGTTACGATTCCAAATTTGTATGGTGAATAATAGGAAAGTGTATCACCTTCAACCATAATAAGATCAATTTTCAGTTTCAAATTATCAAATATTAGTTGAGGAACACTCCAGTATATTTCGGAAGTATCTGGTGATAAATTCATATCTATAGGAATGGAAATCTCGTCATTTTCGGCAAATATATTTATATGATCAATAGATTCTTGGATATTCAGATTCCAGTTAAAAGTAACCTGTTCATTGGGGAAATATAACTGATTTACCATATTGGCAATTTCAATAGAAGGGGTTAAATTCCCAAAATATAGATCAAAAGTATAAAAGCCATTGCTGGTTGGGTTAAAAGTATAATTCTCATTATTCAGATTTGTCCAAGTATTATTAATTTCAAGATAAAACCGTTCGCTATCTCTACCCAAGTTTGAAATACCGATTTCATACGGGACATTTAATTGATCTGTTTTTACCCGAAAAACCCAGTGTTTATAATTAGTTTCGGTATCATAAAATCCGAAAATTTCCTGCTGAAGCTCATCAACACTTGTATTCCAATCGGTTTCAAAGAATTGGCAAAATAGGTAATTTTCAGTTGCTTCATCACCTGTAAGAATATCATAAGTTCCGTAATCATATCCATCGCTCGCAGAAGTATTAAAACCGAAAAAACAAGTATCACGATAGGCTCCAAATGTTTGATTGGCAACAATCTGATAGATTTTTTGAGGAGAAGCTGTACCCAAAGAGCCATAAAAAAATTCTTGTCCTGATAAATCTACGCTTGAAATTTTATAAGTGTAAAATTCACCATTTTCAACGTTATTATCAATAATATTGTAAGTAAAATTATCTTCCTCAGTTCCGATTAAATCAGGATTTATATCCCAACTATCTATCAAAATAAAATCTGTTTGAGCAGTCTTTCGATAAATATTAAATCCGCTGCAATTTTCTTGAAAATTAGTATAGAATGATATTTCAACTAAATCATCTTTTCCGTACGTTTTCAAATATGTAATCTTTGCAGGTCCTGTATTTGCCATTACTTCATTAGAAAGAGAGGAATAATTCCCATTTTTATCACGAATTCTAATCTGAAAATAGTAATCTTCTGCTGTATTCAATCCACTAACAGTATGTTGGTTTTGAGCTAAAGTTGCCAATTTGCTATCAATACTTTTATCTCGAATATCATAATTATCATCAGAAATTGGTTCTTCAGCAAAATAAATTTCATAAGAATCCAGATCATAGCAATCTCCAATAGTCCATTCTAAAACAATGTAATCAGCACATTCTGTAATAACCGTTAAGTTGGAAGGAGCTTCCGGAACAAGTCCATCGTTCATCTCATATAAATCAGGAAGAATCGAAGAAAGTGCCAAATTCCAAGGTGAATAATAGTCTAAATACTTATCAAATAGATGAAAGTAATCCCAAGAATTCGTAGCAGCGTTCCATCCATAAAACCAGTGATAATTTTGCGTATTTTGGGGATAAACATTTGGTAGTTCATCCATTTCAAGATGGAAAAACGGTTGAAAATTTTCATATTGATTATGACCGGCATGAGTGTAAAGCATTTGTCTATTTGAAGAATAACCTTGAAGATCAATTTGATTGTTCACAACAAAAGAGTGATCTTCATTCTCATAATAAAAATCATATTCGCTATAATGAATCGCATAAAAATCATTTATAAAAACAGGAGGGTGGATACCAATTGTGTTTGCCGGATGAACCACAAAATCAGTCGCATTTACAATATCTTTTTTTAAGGAAGAATGGTCTCTAATCGGTAAATCAGGATTTCCAAGCGAATATCCTGCCGAAATTTGTACATTTGCATAACCGGCGTGCCTACTTCCCCAATCATAACTATGAACCTGAATGCTGAATTCACGTTGCCCAAATTCTGCTCGAATCCAATCACAAAATTGTTGATAAGCTACATTATAAGGATGAGCTGCCACCCGAGACGGATCACAAGTAGATTTGCTGTTTGTATAATTACCAACTTCCGTCCATGTAACTTCTCGTCCTACTCCGGAAATTAGCAAAAATTTTGATTGTTGTTCTCGAAAAACTTCGTAGGAAAAAGGAACTGTGCTATAATCATCATTGGGATGTGGAGCAGTAGTAATATGCGGATAAGGTCCATCCGGAAAATAAACATACAGTCCCCAACCAAAGGCAAAAGCTCCAAATTCGTCATCATCCAAAAAAATAGTACCATTATCATCATAAAAACCATAATTAGGGATTTCTCGTAAAATATGGTAAGTTCTATCGGTGTCTGTATCATGGAAAATAACAACCTGATAAGGGAATTCATAAGAATCTATAGAATCCTGAGCAGCTTCGAGCTCATTGATCAAAAAAAGAGTCACAATACCTTCCCAATTAGTGAGCTGTTCTTCGGATGGAATTTGAAAATCTCCAAAACCATTTGTTTGTCTCTCCCAAGGAGCATAGAGATTGTATCCCGGAGAAGCGATTCCCTCGGCAATATGGCTCATCCAGTTGTCATATTCACATTCCGGAGCAGAACCATAAAGGAAGTTTTTGAAGGAAGCGGTTTCTTCAATTACAGCTAAAAGAAAAGAGTTAAAAAATAATATAAGCATTAAAATAAATAGTGTGTTTTTCATAATCGTCCTCTCAATATTAAATTTAAGTTGTATCATTAATATTGTTTATTGATTTTATGTATAAAGAAAATATATTTGTTTGTTTGTCAAATTTTTTGAAATAAGTAATTTCTTTTGTTTGTGGGAAGAAATAGATATTTGAATTAAATTCTAATTGCCCAACAAATATCTACTTTGAATTATTAATTTCTTTTACGTTGCATAAATATTGAATATCAAAGGATATTCGAAATTCGTACACCTTGAACAAAATAATAATTCTTTCCAATAGTTGAACAACTTAATCCATAACGATTCTTTGGTAAACTGTTGAAACTGTTATTAAATAATCTCTATCTTGCCATTTTGACAAGATATTTATTTGCTTGACATCAAATTGTTAAAATAATTAGTGTTAAAGGTAAGTTTCAGAAAAAGAAAGGATTATTTATGATGTTATTAAGTGAAAATATAAGAATATTATGTTGTGAATTTCGCAAATAATTGCGGTGCTAAGCAAAAAATTGGAGTCTGGTGAAATAATAAACATGACAGAATATATACAAATACTTGGTAGTTTTGAAGCTTCAGACATAATTGCAACATTGGCACTTTTGATCGCTATCGTTAGTATTATATGGCAAGTATTTTCAACAATTTATAACAATAAAAAGACACAAGAAGCAAATAACAATTCTCTTCTGGCGTCTCGGCAAGCAAACGAAATCTCTGATAAAGTTTATTCTTTAGAAAAAAAAAATAATGAAACAAATATTAAAACAGGAATATATACATTATCATTTATTTTAGAGCGCTACTTCACGGCATTCTATAACTTATACGAGGCTGGAAAAGTTCCAAACAAGCCTATACTCAAAAAAAATAAAGTTGCCCATAGGCAATTTATAGATGAATGTAAGCGTATTGAAGAAGACTTACATAAATTAATACAAAATACATCATTCTTACAACTTCTTGAAAAAAATCCGAGAATTAATAAAATTAGACCAACCTTGTCCTTTGATATCGCAGAGCTTAATAACAAGTACAACAATAATTTAAAGTTTATTGTAAATTTTGCCACATACTTTTATTTTTATGATTTATATTTCTTACTGAAAAATGAGTATTCAAATAATGATTTGTGGAAGAATGGGGCATTTTCTGATATTGAGAAAGGATTTAAAATATTGACTATTGAGAGACCTACCGTCCTTCCCATTAAACTTCTGTAAATCCAAATACTTACACAAAAATTTATAAAATAGCCTAACAAGTAATTCGAGAAAGTGTTAAACAATAAAAAAGGAAAAAACAATAATGCCAGAGATAAGTAGATTTCTTGGAATCATTATAACAATGTATTTTGATGAACATAATCCTCCACATTTTCATGTAAGATATAATGAATATAGAGCATCAATAAATATTAAAACATTAAATGTTATAGCAGGTTCTCTTCCAGCAAAAGTGCGTGGACTTGTAGAAGAATGGGCTGAATTACACATTGATGAACTTTTACAAATGTGGGAAACAAAAGAATTTCATTCAGTCAAACCCCTCATTTAAAAAATTGGAGAAATATTATGGATTGTATTTTTTTATTAGAGGCTCGCTATATAGAAGATTTTAAAATATTCTTAAAATTTAATACGGAAGAATTTGGAGAAATTGATCTAAAGGATGTTATTTATAAATATGAAATTGCTACTTCTCTAAGAGATCCTGTTGCTTTCTCTAAATTTTACCTTGATTCTTGGCCAACTCTAGCATGGAAATGTGGATTTGATATTGCTCCAGAATCGTTATATTCGATGGTTACTAGTGTCAAGTCAATCCTCAATTGACGGATAAAGTTGTTTCAATTTAATTC
>JAIORE010000088.1 GCA_021108315.1 Candidatus Cloacimonadota bacterium | reverse complement strand
AGGCAACATATTTTTTAGAAATTTGTTAATGGTCACCTGTTTTATACGCCATCAAAATATTAATTTATTGCGAAAAAAGTGCATTTTTCATTTTAACTTAAATTTTCAAATATGTTGGGAAAGGAAAAAATAATGATTAGATTCATCAAAATAGAGTATGGTTCAAAACATTATCAAAAGGAAATAGATTTGAGAAAAGAATATCTTCGCAAACCACTTAAATTATCTTTTTCGGAAGAACATTTAAAAAAAGAGAAAGATGATATGCATTTTGGATTATTTGATGAAAAAGGTAAAATAATAGCTTGTTTAGTTATCTCAAAAATTTCCTCAGATATTGTGCATTTGAAGCAAATGGTAGTAGCAGAAGAAAAGAGAAAAACAGGAAAAGGAAAAAAATTGTTGAGTTTTGCCGAAGAATATTTAAAGAAGGAAGGAATTTCAAAAATTATATTACATTCCAGAAAAGATTCAGTTGGATTTTATCAAAAATCTGGTTATTTGATAGAGGGAAGTGAATTTATAGAAGTAACAATTCCACATTTCAAGATGGCTAAAACAATTTAGAATATTTATCGTTTTTCTGTTGACATTTGATTATCTAAAAAAAATTTACATCTCAATAGTAGGAGGAAAAAAATATGAGATATTTAGACAAAATTTACACACCGCAGATAAAAAAAATACATAGCGGAAAAGTTCGAGAAAGTTTCAGAATTGATGATAAAACACGGATGATCGTCGTTTCGGATAGAGTTTCCAGCTTTGATAGTGTTTTGAATAATTTGATTCCGAATAAAGGAGCAGTTCTTACTGGAATTACGAATTATTGGTTTGAAAAAACACGTTCAATAATTGATAATCATCTTTTAAAAATTGTTGATCCGAACATCAGTTTAGTCAAAGAAGCTGAGCCTATAAGAGTGGAAATGATAGTTCGTGGATATTTAACCGGTTCAATGTGGCGAGGTTACAAAAATGGTAAAAGAGTATTTTCCGGTATAAAAGCTGTTGATGGACTTACTCAAAATCAAAGATTTTCAGAGCCAATTGTTACTCCTACAACCAAAGAGGAACACGACGAAGAGATTACACCGGAGGCAATTGTAAAAGAAGGTTGGGCATCAAAAGAAATTTATGAAAAGATGAGAGATATATCCTTGCAGTTGTTTGAACTAGGAACAAAAGAGCTTGATGAAAAAGGGATTATTCTTGTTGATACTAAGTATGAATTTGGCTTAGTTGATGGAGAATTGATCTTGATAGATGAGATTCATACTCCAGATTCTTCTCGTTTTTGGGATAAAGTCTTTTATGAAAAAGATCCGCTAAAAGTGGATTCTATGGACAAAGAATTTATTCGACAATGGCTTTTGAACAATAAAAAAAATGGAGTTGTACCAAATATTTTGCCGGAAGAAGTAATTGCAGAGGCTTCAAAAAGGTATATAAATATTTATGAGAAAATTGTGGGAAAAGATTTTATTCAAAGCGATATGGATGTTCGGGATAGAATTTATTATAATCTATTGAAAGCAGAACTTATCAAAGATGGTTTTGTTACGATTATAATGGGTTCACCAATGGATTTGGAACATTGTAAAAAGATCAAAGCAGTTTTGGATAATTATGATATCTTTGTAGATATGCGAGTTACTTCCGCTCATAAGAATGGTGAAAGAATTCCAGCTATTGCTAAAGTTTATAATAATTCTTTGGAACCCGGCTGTGTGATTGCTGTTGCGGGAAGATCAAATGGTCTCGGTGGAGCTTTGGCAGCAAATTTAGCTATTCCAGTGATCAATTGTCCACCATTCAAAGATAAAACAGATATGATGGTAAATATAAATTCTTCGCTTGTAATGCCTTCTAAAACACCAGCTTCAACAATAATTGATGCAAGTTCGGCAGCTCTGGCAGCTCTCAGAAGCTTAGGAATCAGAAGATTGAAAGATATGTTCATAAAAGAAATCGCAGAAATTAAAGAATTGCTTGTTAAAGCAGATGAGGAGATAAGAAATATTTAGCACCGAACAAAGCAAACAAAACGAACAATATTAACAAGACGAACAATAGAAAGAATTTCAACGAGATGTACTAACAAAAGGATTAATGTAATGGATTTAATATTTAAAGAAGAATTTTTTAAGATTAAAAAAGCTTGTATCGAAGTTAGAAAAAGGCTTGGGAATGGATTTCTTGAAAAAGTGTATGAGAAAGCTTTATCTATTGAATTGAAAAGGTTAGGTTTTAATGTTGAATCACAAAAGAAAATTAAAATATTGTATCGTGATCAAATCATTGGAGAGTATTTTACGGATTTAATTGTCGATAATAAAATTATTATCGAACTTAAATGTACTGAAAAATTGAACAAATTTCACAAAGCACAATTACTCAATTATTTAAAAGCAACAAAAATTGAACTCGGAATCCTGATTAATTTTTCAAATAATAGAATTGGCTTTGAAATATAAAGAATTCCAAATTTAATTGGAAAAAATATTAATTGTTAAAAAAAAGAATATTTGTTCGTATTGTTAGTTTCGTTCGTTGCTAACAAAGGAGTTTATTTTGAAAATTGCAGTAATTGGTTCAGGTGGTAGAGAACACGCAGTTGCATGGAAATTATCACAAAGTAAAAAAGTAGAAAAAGTATATGTTCTTCCCGGAAATGGTGGAACGCAGAACAATATTTCCATAGATATAACAGATTTTTCTGAAATCAAGAAATTCTGTGAATCCAACCAAGTTGATTTGATTTTTGTAGGTCCCGAAGATCCTTTGGCAAATGGGATTGTAGATTATTTTATGGAGTCCGATATTAAAGTTTTTGGACCGGACAAAAAAGCTTCTCAACTGGAAAGCTCAAAGATTTTTTCTAAAAAATTTATGAAAAAATATGATATTCCTACTGCTGATTCCCAAGAATTTAATTCAGCAAAGTCTGCTAACGATTATATTGAAAAATTAAATGGAAATTGTGTTATAAAATACGATGGACTCGCCGCTGGAAAAGGTGTTTATGTTTGTTCATCAATTGAAGAAGCCAAAAAATCAATTGCAGATATTATTGAGAAATATGGAAAAGATGCTTCATTTTTGATTGAAGAAAAATTAGTAGGCTCAGAACTTTCAATTTTAGCTTTTACAGATGGAGAGAATTATCAAATTCTTCTTCCATCCCAAGATCATAAACAGCTTTTGGATGGAGACAAAGGTCCGAATACTGGCGGAATGGGGGCGTTTTGCCCTGTTCCTTTTTATACGGAAGAACTAAAGAATCAGATTGAAGAAAAAACAATTAAACCAACTATTGCAGGCTTAAATTCCGAAAAATTCAATTACAAAGGTGTTATTTATCTCGGTTTGATGATCACTAAAACCGGACCCAAAGTTTTAGAATACAATGTAAGGCTTGGTGATCCGGAAACCGAAGTTGTGCTTCCAGCACTTAAAAGCGATCTTGCAGAATTAATCTTATCTTGTTTTGATGGAACATTGAGAGACTTTGAAGTTGAATTCAATAAAGGATTTTTTGTAGATGTGGTTCTTACTTCTGGTGGTTATCCAAAATCTTATCAAAAAGGACATGAAATCACAGGTTTAGATCAAGTTTCGGAAGATACTTTGGTTTTCCACGCCGGAACAAAAAAAGATGGAGCAAAAATCCTTTCTAATGGTGGAAGAGTATTGAATATTGTTGTAAATGGGGACACTTTGGAGAAAGCAATTGAGAAAGTTTATAAAGAGGGTGAAAAAATAAAATTCAAAGATATCTATTATAGAAAAGATATTGGAAAAAGAAGTAGAGACTTTACTATGAATTGGAAAAATGAATTAAAATCAAATATAACTTCTTTAGAAGAATTAGAAAGCTACTTAAATTTGAATCGGAAAGAAAAGAAACTTCTAAAAAAAGTGATTGAAAGACATCCCATGAGTATCTCGAAGCATTATTTGTCCTTGATTGATTTTAATGACACCAAAGATCCAATTAGAAAAATGATTATTCCGTCCATTAATGAGTTAGATATTTCCGGTTCATATGATACAAGCGATGAAAAAAGCAATACTAAATTCTTAGGGCTTCAACATAAGTATTCTCAAACTGCTTTATTTCTATCAACTCATAATTGTGCAAGTTACTGTAGATTTTGTTTCAGAAAAAGAATGGTTGGAGCAACTTCACAAGAGATATTACAAAATATCGAACGAGCTTTAACTTATATTAATGATCATCAGGAAATCAATAATGTCCTTATTACCGGTGGAGATCCATTAACACTCTCAACTAAATTGATAGAAAAATTTCTTAATGGATTGTCAAAAATTGAACATCTTGATTTTATTAGGTTTGGAACAAAAGTACCAATTTTTTTACCGCAACGAATACTGGGAGATAGTGAATTACTTTCTATACTGAAAAATTACTCCGAAAAGATAAAACAGATATATTTTGTACTTCATATTAATCATCCAAAAGAGATTACAAAAGAATTTCAGGCAGTAGTTCAAAAATTGTTATTATCCGGAATCATTTTGAATAATCAAACTGTTTTGATGAAAAATATTAATGATACACCCGAATTATTGGCGGAACTACAAAATAAATTAGTTAAAATCGGAATAAATCCTTATTATGTATTTCAATGTCGTCCTGTCAAAAGAGTAAAAAACTACTTTCAAATACCTTTATCCAAAGGATATCAAGTTGTTGAAAAAGCAAAAGCTATGATGAATGGACATAGTAAAAGATTTAAATATATTATGTCTCATAAAACGGGAAAGATTGAAATTATCGGAATAAAAAATGATGATATCTATTTTAAATATCATCAAGCTAAAGATAAAAAAAATCAAGGGAAATTTTTCAAAAAGAAACTCAAAGCATCTGCATGTTGGTTAGATGAATTATAAAAAAATGTTATGAAAAAGAAAATTATAATTATGATATCAGGTCGTGGTAGTAATATGAAAGCGATCCTTGAAAACACTGAATTAGGAACATTAAAAGGAATTTGTAAGGTTGAAGCAATTTTGTCTAATAAAAAAGATGCCAAAGGATTAGAAATAGCACGAAATTTCGGAGTTCAACCCATAGTCATAGAATCCAAAGGGAAAAAGAGAAAAACTTATAATTCCCTGCTTCTTGAATATTTACAAAAATTGAATCCAGATTATATAATTTTAGCAGGATATATGAAAATCATTTCCCCGGAAATTATTGAAGAATTCTCAAACAGAATCATCAATATTCATCCTGCTGATACAGATTTACATCAAGGTTTGCACGGTTATGAATGGGCATTTGAGAATAGTTTAAAATCAACTAAAATAACAGTTCATTATGTTGATGAAGGACTTGATACCGGAATTGTGATAGGGAAGAGGGAAGTTGATCTTTCCGATTGTGAAACGCTGGCAGAAGTTGAAAAGAAAGGTTTGAAGATTGAGCATCAGTTTTATAGTGAATGTTTAAGAAAGATTTTTAACCGCTAAGGACGGAAAGACGCAAAAAAAAAAAGATGAAACCACGAAATTGCACGTATTAACACGAAAATAATAAATAACATTAGAAATTGAATATTAATATTGAATATTAATCATTTTACTCTCAACGTTCACTGTGGTTATTTTTTGTTCGTTTAAGTTGGTTTGTTCATTGGTTAAATATTCGAGGTAATTCGAGTAATTCGTGGTTTCAAAAAGGAATATTATGAAAAAAATAGTAATTGTAGATTTTGGTGGTCAATATTCGCATTTAATTGCTCGTAGAATTCGTGATTTGGGGATTTATAGCGAGATTGTTAATCCTGAAAACTTTAAAATTATTGAAGATATTATCGGAATAATCTTTTCTGGTGGACCACGATCTGTAAATGTAGAAAATTCATATAAAATAAATATTGATTTAGAAAAAAACACCATACCTATTTTAGGGATTTGTTTCGGTCATCAACTTCTGGCAAAGATGGTTGATGGAGAGATTGAAAGTGGTGAAAACAAAGAATATGGACTTACGTCTGTAACTTGTGTCAACGAAAATTCCAAATTACTTCAAAATCTTGATTCCAAGCAGAAAGTATGGATGAGTCACGGAGATCACGTAAGCAAATTACCAAATGATTTTACAATAACAGCTTCCAGTAACTCAATAGAAATAGCAGCTTATGAATCTAAAAAATATTTCGGATTTCAATTTCATCCAGAAGTTACACATACAGAGAATGGATTGAAAATGTTGGATAATTTTATCAAATTATGTACCAAAGAAAGAAACTGGAATGCGAAAAATTTTAAACAACAACTTATTTCTGAAATTCAAGAACAGGTTAAGGATAGAAAACTGGTTTTACTGCTTTCCGGTGGAGTGGATTCGCTGGTTGCATTGGAACTTTGTATTCAAGCGATTGGGAATGAAAATGTGTATTCGATTCATATTGATACGGGTTTTATGCGCAAAGACGAATCAAAAGAAATTATGGAATATTTCCGAGAATTGAATTTCAAAAACATCAAAATAATTAAGGCGGAAAAACTATATTTAGATAAGTTGAAAGTTGTTACAGAACCTGAAGAAAAGAGAAAAATAATTGGAAAACTTTTTGTAGATATTGCCAATGAAGAACTTGCAAAATTATCAAAAAGTGAAGAATTCTTATTAGTACAGGGAACTATCTATCCAGACACAATTGAAAGTGGTTCTACAGATAAAGCGGCTTTGATAAAAACTCATCATAACCGCGTGAGTGAAATCCAAAAGATGATTGATGAAGGGAAAATAATCGAGCCGATTAAGGAACTTTATAAGGATGAAGTACGAAAATTGGGAGAGGAACTTGGACTTCCATTCAACCTTGTTCATCGTCAGCCATTTCCCGGACCTGGACTTGCTATTCGAGTTATTTGCTCAAATAAAATTGAATCAAAAGATGATTTTTGGAAAGAAGAAGCATTTATGAACGAGATATTAAGCGAATTTAGAATGATGGGAAAAATTCTTCCAATAAAAAGTGTAGGTGTTCAGGGAGATTTTCGTACATACCATCATCCGGCAGTTGTTTGGTTCAAAGGTAATGAGAGCAAATCTTGGGAAAAGTTGATTGAGTGTTCTTCAAAAGTGATAAATAAACTAAAAACCGTTAATAGGATTGTTTTCTCATTAAATCCTATAGAAAATTTAAAATTAGATCGCTTATTTTTAGAAAAAGATAATTTAGATGAATTGCGAGAAGTTGATGCATATTTTCGAGATAAAACTGATATGATTAAGGAAATTTGGCAGATGCCGGTTGTTCAGCTTCCTCTAAAAGATTCAGAAGATAATATGTGTTATGTCATTAGACCTGTTTGTTCGTTTGATGCAATGAGTGCTAGTATTTATGAGATGGATTTTGAGCTTTTGAACGAAATATTTTTAGAAGCGAGAAGTAGATTCAAAATAGGACATATTTTATACGATGTAACTTCAAAACCACCGGGGACAATTGAATGGGAATGATTTAATTACGAATTACGAATTTCAAATTATGAATGATGAAGAAAGATGTTGAAGATAATATAAGAAAGATTTTTTAGTAATAAACATGTTTATCTATTCGTGATAGATGTTCTCTTCAATGGGTGTGTCATTAATTTGATGTATCTGGATAAGTTCTAAATGCCGTACCTAT
>JAIORE010000031.1 GCA_021108315.1 Candidatus Cloacimonadota bacterium | reverse complement strand
GTAGGATTTATCCAAGCTTCAAAAGTAAATTCATTAGAGAAATTTAGACTTTCAGCAGCGTCACACATTGCATAGCCGTTTCCATCAAAACTTAAAGCACTTTCTCCATTAAAAACCTGTATATAATTTTCATAAACAACTGATTTTGAAAAAGATTCCGTCATAATCATTAAATTTACGGAATAAGTTCCGGGTTCATCATAAGTGAAAGTTGGATGTTGCTCATTGGAATCAACCACACCATCATTATCAAAATCCCAAAACCAAGAAGTAATTGTTTCAGAAAAAATTGATTCATCGCTAAATTGGACTTCCAGTGGAAAATGACCTGTTAATGGGTTTGCTTCAAAATTTACTTGATATAGGTCACTTTCAAACCAAGATATTCTATTGCTTGAAGAAGCTGAGGCAAGTACATCCATATCTCCATCTTTATCCATGTCTGCTGGATAAGCAGAAAAAGCTCCATTATATGAAACGACTACAGGATCATCTGTAAAGTTTTCATCTCCATCATTTTCCCACCACAATATTGCATTCGAGATTTCCGCAACGGCAATTATATCCATATCATCGTCATTATCCATGTCCTTGATGTGTACCCATGCGCTTCCATTCCAGATGTTGTCAATTAAGTGTTCGCTAAATGTTTCATTACCGAGATTTTCCCACCAAGTAACTTTTCCTGCAGCATAAGCAGCTCCGACAACATCATTATCTCCGTCACCATCAATATCATCCGCGTGTATCCAGTGAGCACCGTTAAAGCCTGTTCCAATTACGTGTTCCGTAAATTCTTGCTCTCCGTTATTTTCCCACCAAGAAACATCTCCTTGATTATATCCGCATCCCACAACATCCATGAAGCCATCATTATTAATATCTATAGCATAAACACAAGGATTTCTATCACTCATATCGTTTACGGTGTGTTTTATAGTAAAATTTTCATAACCATCATTTTCCCACCAAGCGATTTCTCCAGAAGCTCCTCTATAGGCAGAACACAGCACATCAATATCGTCATCATTATCCATATCTCCGACAGCTACAGTATGAGCACCCCAAAAAGTGTTATCAATTACAAATTCGGTAAAGTTTTGGTTTCCATCATTTTCCCACCAGATAACAATTCCCGGATCCCAACCGGCTCCGAGAAAGTCCATATCTCCGTCTTCATCAATGTCAACGGCAATAACAGTTCGTCCCCTACTTAGATTATCTGAAACAAAATGTTGAGTAAAATTTTGGTTTCCATCATTCTCCCACCAGCTTACTTCGTGAATTTGCGATGCTGTGCTTACAAAATCCATATCACCATCTCCATCAATATCTTCCGGATAAGCATCTAAAGCCAAAAGATAATCAGTTGTAATATCGTATTGTGTAAAATCTATCTGTGCAAAACTACTTGTTGCAAGTAAAAAGATACTTACGAATATTAATATTTTTTTCATTTCTTTACCCTCCTTGAGTAAATCTTTTTTTGAGAATTCTGCATAATTAATATTAAACCACTAAAGTGGTTAAAAACGTATTCGGGTTACATTTCTTCCCACAGTTAAAACTGTGAGTTAATGATATAATGAATATAGGATTAATCCACAACTTCAGTTGTGGGAATAAGCAAATCCACAAATAAAAATTTCAACCGGTTTACCGGTTTCTGAAATTTTATCCAATTATACAGAACAATTATAAAATCATGCTTTTATTGAATCCAGAAACAGTTCAAGAAAACCAAAATAGAATTCT
Source organism: Candidatus Cloacimonadota bacterium (assembly GCA_021108315.1). Taxonomy (GTDB): domain Bacteria; phylum Cloacimonadota; class Cloacimonadia; order Cloacimonadales; family TCS61; genus JAIORE01. The sequence continues at coordinate 6,050 of JAIORE010000031.1, read as the reverse complement.
CTATCTTGGTAACCTAAAACAATTTCGTTCAACATAGTTCGTAAACTTAAACCAAGATATAATTGATTTCTATCAATATCCAAATCAGCTCGAATCGTACCATCCTGCTGACCTTTTTTGTATGCCGTTTGCAGTAATAAGAAAATTTCCTCACGAGCTTCCAGTATTTCGTTTTGAAGTTTGTTATTTACAATTCCAAAATCCATTCCGTAATGATCCAGATATACAATCATCTTGAAATGTTCGGAATTTGTGATTGTATATTTATAATTAGCTTCACCAAAAGCTTGGATTCTAGGAAGTCCGTCTTCTACTCTTTTCATTTCTTCTACGAGGAAATTCCAACGCTGTCGGGAAATCCTGATGAAAACTTCCAAGAAAAGGTCTTCCTTATTATTAAAGTACGAATACAAGGTCTTTCTGGTGAATTCAGATTTTTGGGCAATTTCTTCCATTTTAACGTGCTTGAAGCCTTTCTTCGCAAAGAGCTTTTGGGCAGCATCCATGATCTCTTGTCTTTTTCTTTCTTTGTCGCGTTCTATTCTTTTGATAATGACCACCTTTACTTTGTGTTTATATGCTATACACTGTGTGTAATTTATTTAGTATTTGATTATTTGTCAAATGTTTTTGTGATTTGTCTGAATTATTTTTTTAAGGTTGTTCAATAGATATCTTTCCTAAATAATTTTAAAGCATTTTAGATCAATGGTTTACAGAATTTCACCAATTCTATACTTATTACTGTAAACGCTGATTATTAGCGAGCTCGTTAGCCATCGAGATTTAATTAGGAAAGATGTCTAATCATTAAGTAATCTTTCTTAATAATTATATGTCACTCATACAGAACTTTGATTTGTTTATTCAAATATTATTAAAGCTTACGCATTGGACTACAGATATTTCACCGTTCTGCAATTATATTTTTTAGCTTCAAAGAAGCGATACCTCTATAGCCGAATATATAAGCGTTTGGTATTAGAATGCCTGGAATTTAAGCTACACCGTAGCGACATATATTCAAAAATTTCTTTATGATTTTTATGTCAATATGCAGATTGAATCAATTTTGACAAAAAGATACACTGTAGGGGATTTATTTTACTGTTTTAAAAATATTTCATTAGCCAACATGTCGCTCCACTCCATGTTGGCTAACGGGTGGCGTGCCACTAAAAAAAGACGAGCAGCGGAGTGAATCGAAACGTCGTCTAAAACTGCGTCCACGGGGACTCGCAATTCTGCACCTCTTTGACCTTGAAATGCTCGTCTTTTATCATCTCACTAATCGCATTATGATTACGGAAATACCGAAATCAAATGCTCATGGCGAGATGACGTGGCACGCCGCCCGTTAAAACAGTTTTCTTTTGATTAATTCCCAGAAAAACAAACATAAATTAAATTTCTGATATTTTCTAAGACTATTTCATCAAAATCATTCGTTTTGATGCAAGTAACTGTTGATCAATCTTCAATGAATAAAAATAGATTCCCGAAGAAACATTATTGTTCTGGTCATCCTTTCCATCCCAAACAATAGAATTAATTTTAAATTTTTCCCGTATGCTTGCGGGATTAATTTTAAATTGGCGAATGCATTGTCCTTTGATGTTATATATTTCCAATTCAACTTGTTCGTTTTGTTGGTTTTGTTCGTTGCTAATTTGAAAAGAAATTGTCGTGGAAGGATTGAACGGATTTGGATAATTTTGCATTTGATAAATCTGTGATGGAGTAATATTGACGTTTTCATCATTAGAGTTAGTGGAACCTATTGTGATAATAATTTCGGTTTCAAATATGTAATCATAATCAGTGGTAAAAGTTACATTTAAAATCGCATCTTGCGAAATTGCATCTTCGGAAATTTCAATTTCAAATGGATTATCGTTATTCATAACAATCTCATCAGGATTAATATCACCAAAATATCTAATAGGGGTATTTATTAAAATATCAGAATTTGAACTAGTAATTGTGCCACTCACACCTGTAGAAATAAAATCTACAGTTAAGAATAAAATCAGTTCAATTGATTCTCCAGCTTCATTTATATTGTTACTATTTTCATCAATTTCAGATTGATCATATATATTGAAATCACCATAATTTCTAAACTCAAAATTTTCAATATCCACTCCGACAATATTCTCAAAGTTGCGATAAATAGAGAGATACATCACATTTTCGTTCAAATCAAAAAGATTAGACCATTGGGTTCCATTAGTAATATTTCCCCAAGTCGGTAGTTCCAAAATATCCAATCCATTTCTCCAATCTATTATTTCACCATTTTGATCTTCGAGAGCGTTATAGAGCTCTTCATACCTATTACATTGTGAAAAGATTACTGGCAAAGGAACACAATAAATTGGTATATTTGTAAGAACCTGCCATTCAACTCCCGGATTAATTATCATAAATTGACCATCATGATATTCCAAAATTGCAGAATTTCCATTGCTATCTGTCACCAACAAATGATGACAAAGTGTATTATTACCAGACATATTATCTACGATGTTGTAGCTGTTTGTAATTTCGATAGCTTCATTCACACTGGCAGCATGATCCAAGATTTCCCTAACCCATCTCGTTAAAAAAATCGTCTGTTTTTCGGGATCAATTTGAACATCAACTTCTTCAACATAAGCCAATGCTGTCGCAACTCCCATTGAATTGAAACCATCTGCTGCAAAATACGGAGCACGAAGTAATAATAAACTTTGAGATTGAGTAAGGTTATTAAAATCAGTGCCAAGTGGAAGCCCACAATCTGCCAATCTATTCAAAGCAATTGATTCATAGCAGTTTGGTGAACTATATTTTCCGACAAGAACATCTTGCTGCGGATTATCGAAATTTCTTCCGAAAAAGATATTTTCAAGGTCTCCGATTCCCGAAAAAATACTGCAACCCAAATCTTCACATAATTGATTTTGTCCGCTAACATACAAAGCATCAAGATAATCCAGAATATCTTCATAATCCCCGGAATAATTGATTATATGAAAATTCCTAAGATGTGAAAAGCTATTAATCGTAGCAAGCGTATCAACGCGGCTTCTTTCATCCGCATTTTCCAAATCATTAGAAGAAATATCCAAGGCAAATAATATTGTAAAACTGATTAATACTAAAGGAAGAATCCATTTTTTTTTCATTATTCCATACTCCTATTTAATTAGAATCATACGCTTCGTAGCAACTGATTCTTGATTGATTTTCAAATTATAGAAATATATTCCTGAAGAAACATCATTGTTCTGATTATCTTTTCCATTCCAGATAATATGTTGATTTGGAGATTTTATGATTTGGAGATTTTGAAAAGCTTTAATAATCTGTCCTTTGATATTATATATTTCTAATTCAACTTGTTTGTTTTGTTGGTTTTGTTCGTTGCTAATTTGAAAAGAAATTGTTACAGATGGATTAAAAGGATTTGGATAAGCTGTCATTTGAATTTTATCTTGTTGAATGATAATATTTTCATTAATTGAAGATGGTATCAAGTCAATTCCTTGAATCCAGTTTCCATTATTGATTGTTCCGGTATTTTGATATGAAGTATTGTCAGAAAGAAAATTGTTGGCTCCTTCTTGCATTTCCCAACAGAGAACCAAATTTTCTTCACTCCCGGAAAGATGATTGAACATCATTCCCATAATCTCCGAGCCATTTTTTGCATGATTCCAAAGCCTTACTTCATCAATGATTCCCTGATATTTCCAACTTAGATTTAAGGATGAACCGATTATGAAATCACTCTCCAGATTATCCACAAAAAATCCATAAGGTTCTGTTGAGTATGTTAATTCCTGTTCACAACCTGAAATATAAATTTTTACTCCATCTGTAGCACCATAAGAAACAGCTATGTGCTTCCAATTATTATCCAATAATATTGAATTTTCGGGAGTATTACATTTAAAAATTAATCCTTCTTCATTTTGAAATTCAAAAATTAGACTTTGATCGTTGAACATCGGACTACTACCAATCATATAAAGAGACAATTTTTCCTTATCAAAAATTCTACCGAAACCGATATCAGAAGTTGTTCCATAACCTGTAGGATTTATCCAAGCTTCAAAAGTAAATTCATTAGAGAAATTTAGACTTTCAGCAGCGTCACACATTGCATAGCCGTTTCCATCAAAACTTAAAGCACTTTCTCCATTAAAAACCTGTATATAATTTTCATAAACAACTGATTTTGAGAAAGATTCCGTCATTATCATTAAATTTACTGAATAAGTTCCATGTTCTTCATAAGTAAAAGTTGGATTTTGTTCATTCGAATCAATTGAGCCATCATTATCAAAATCCCAAAACCACTCAAGAATAGTAGCGTTAAAATTAGATTCATCGAAAAAATCTACTTCTAAGGGGAAATGACCGGTTAATGGTGTAGCCGAAAAGCTAACATTATAATATGAATTTTCAAACCAGCGAATCTCGTTTTCCTCTGTCCCTCCTACTACAATATCAATATCCTCATCTCCATCAATATCACCGAAATGAAGACCCCAAGCATCCTCAAAATTTGTAACGATTTGATGAATATCCCATTCAAAGGGATAATTCCCATCATTTTCCCACCAAGCTACCTGATTTGATCCTTGAGCTGAGCCAAAAACATCAAGATCATTGTCATTATCAAGATCATTTGCATAAGCAATCACTGCTCCGCCGAAATTGGTTGCGATCTGATGCTCGTTCCAACCTACAGGATCATTTCCATCATTTTCCCACCAATAAATTTTACTACTGTAAGCGGTTCCTAAAATATCCGGATGATCATCATTATTAAAATCACAAATATATACTTTATGGGACATTATGAAATCATCAGCAACCGTGTGCTTTGTCCAATTTATCGGTTGCTCACCACTGTTTTCCCACCAAGCAACTTCGTTATCCGTCAAAGCTGCTCCCACAACATCATTAAAACCATCATCATTTATATCTGCGACATCAATTGATCTGGCACCTGCAAATTCCAAATCAATAGATTGTTTTGTCCACTGAATAGGATTTCCACCGTTATTTTTCCACCAAGCAATTTCATTATTTTGAGCTGCTGCTCCGAGAATATCCATATTTCCATCCAAATCAATATCGGCTGCATATACTTCGTGAACAAAATTAAAATCATCTGCTAATGTTTGTTTCGTCCATCCGATTGGATCATTTCCATCATTACGCCACCAGGCAATTTCGTTTGAATCCCAGCCTGCTCCGAGAACATCAATATTTTCATCACCATCAATATCCTCGGCAAAAACATAAATTGCTCCCAAAAAATTATCAATATGATGAAATTCCCAAACTATCGGTTCTCCACCTTCATTACTCCACCAGCACATTGCATTTTCATCATTGCAAGATGCTAAGATATCGTTGTCTCCATCGTTATCAAGATCGCATACAAAACAACTGGTGGGTCCATCAATGAAATCTTCTACAAGATTTTCATAAAATTCAATGTTTTGAGAATAGATATTGAAAATAATCAATAATAAAATGCATAATAATCCTTGTTTTTTCATAGTTTTCTCCATTTTTCTTATCTGAACAAGTTAGAACCAAAAAGGACTCATCGCAAAGACGCTAAGTCGCAAAGTTTTAAAAATATCTCGTTCCAATGCTCTGCTTTGGAATGTAACTGGTGACGCTCTGCGTCAATATGAGATTACTTATTTTATTATGAACACAGAGCGTCCCAAATAGTGTTCCCACGTAGAGTATGGAAACAAGTAAAAGATGAAACAGAAGTTTCAAAAATCGGGCATTCCTAATCAGAAGATTAGGAACGAGACCGAGTCGCAATCGTTCAATTTAGATATCTGTTAGATTCCTCAGGAAAATACTTATTTTTCATTTTGCAGAATCATTTTAAATATAGATTTATTTAAATAAAGTCATCCGTTTTGTTTTTATTATTTCCGAATTTACTTTCAATTTGTAGAAATAGATTCCTGATGAAACCTGATTACCGGAATAATCTTTACCTTTCCAAATAACCTCGTTAATTCCTA
>JAIORE010000369.1 GCA_021108315.1 Candidatus Cloacimonadota bacterium | reverse complement strand
CCACACATGTAGCCAGCCGTATAACATTGGTTCTCATTGCGATACCTCCTAAATTGGAAATGGTGTTTGCACGATAATACGTTTTATCTATTTATTCTATCCTCTGGCATAACTTGGCAATACCCCGCCAACAGGCATGATAACATCCTTAAAATACATGCTTCATAACACGATATTTTCTCTTTCATTTATTTTTCTTAGGATAAAAAAATAATTGAAATAATAATGTCAATTGTAAAAAAAAATGTTACCGAAAATTATTAGAAATTTTTGAAACCGTTGAAACGGTTAATAATTGATAAACTTGTATTAACCACAAACTTAAGTTTGTGGTTAATGAGATAAAGTTTTTTATTTAACCGTTTCAACGGTTTACCGAGTACCTGATCCATATATTTTCGGAAGCTATTTCTTGTTGACCAAAAGAAAAAAATACCTGAAAACTTTTGTCCAAGTACTTTTTTCTCTGCGTTCTTTGCGTTTTTTACTTTGCGATCTTTGCGTGAACTCTTCTCTATTTTCACGACCTGACCACTCGTGAGTGGTTCAGGGTAAGTTTTATTTTGCAAACGCTTAATTCATTGAATATCAATAGATTACTTTTAACAGTCTTTTCCTATTCGCTTCCATAAAACAAAAAAATATACAAAAAAAATCCTATCTACTTCTATTACGAAGCAGATAGGATTATATTTTATAATTTTACATCAAGATACTTGATGCACTCCATAACTATTCACTATTCGTTATGCACTATTCACTATAATGTCACTATTTCAACATCAGCATTTTCCGAATAGAAGTATAGTTGTTAGATTTTAATCTATAGAGATATACTCCATTAGCAACCTGATTGCCAATTTCATCTTTCCCTTGCCAAACTACTTGGTGAAAACCAGCTTTTCTATCACCATTTATGAGAGTTTTCACTTTCTGTCCTTTGATATTATAAATCACTAAAGTAGTTTTACTTTCATTTGCCAAATTGAATTCAATAGTAGTTTCCGGATTAAATGGGTTAGGGTAATTTTTTCCTAAAACAGTAATTGTAGAAGGAATTGAATTCTCATGAGTAGGTAAGGTTTCATAATAAGCATTTCCACGACGTTGAGGATCGTTTTTAAAACATCCCCAAACTACATCACCGATAGATCGTTTATAATCCAATAAAATGTATGATGATTGGTTTGCAATAGCAATTTCAGGATCTCCATCATTATCAATATCACCAATTACAGGACTCACTTTTATACCACTTTGAACGTATGATGGGAAATTTGCTGTTTCCATACCATTTATATTGACAGAGTGAAGATAACCACCAGTATCTCCGAAAATTATTTCAATAGAACCATTATTATCCATATCAGCTAATACTGGGGTTGATTCAACTTGTGAACCTATAGTAAATGGAAAATTTTCGAGATCATTCCAATCATTATTGCCATCAAGTACGTGTAAAAAAGCTTCCGAGCCTATTGTATTAGCAAAGATGATTTCAATAGAACCGTTTCCATTCAAATCTCCTGTAACAACTGAAGTTTTTATCTGCCCACCCACATTATTCTCAAATTTCATACTTCCATTATGATCAATAGCTACCAATTTACCATTCAAAGAACCAACTAATATTTCAGGTTCAGGATCACTATCAATATTTGACACAATAGGACCATTCCAAGAACCGATTCCCAATGAATAAGGCCATCCTGCAATATTTTCTCCAGTTGCAAAATCTATTGCTTGTATAGAACCATTCATCGAAATAGCAATCAGCTCAAGAGAATTATTACCATTCAAATCTCCAACAGCTGATGAGCTTAATACGCCTGCACTTAAAGAATAAGGAGAGCTTCCAAAACTTGAACCATCAGCATTTAAAACTATTGCTTGGGCAGGAGTGAATGAGAAAGCTATTACTTCGTTTGAACCATTGTTATCAATATCAGCTATGATAGGATTGCTTTTAAATTGTCCGCCGGCATCATAGGAGAATAATATTTCCCCACCTGCCCCAACTGCGATAATATATCCAGCTTCGTTTGCAACAACGATTTCTTGGAAATCATCTTCATTAAGATTTCCAATTGCTGCAGAACTACTGATAGTTCCTGCAATTTCGCCAAAATCTACAGGGAATCCGGCAAGCTCTGTTTCACCATCAGGTGTAAAAGCATGTAATAATCCTGAATTATCAGAGAAAATAATTTCTTTAGCACCGGAATTATCTAAATTCAAGATCATAGCAGAAGAAGATGTTCCCCCGCCCATTTCAAAAGGCCAACCTGCTTGATTAAGAGTTAATTGGACATTTAAAATACTTTCTTTATAGAAAGGGTATTCAGTACTAGGATTAGCAGTAATTACTACAGTTATTGGAATTACTAAAATATTTTCATCAAATTCAGTAATTATCTGTACAGGTGAACTATCAGTATCAATGATACTTGCTTGCCCAACATAACCTACATTTACTGTTTCTGTACCTTCAACAATAGTCACTCCAGCCATATCTGTGCTAAATGTAATCACAACATCATTAGCCTCTGCCCAAAATCCATTTGAGAACATCGCATTTTGAATAATAAGAGATAAATTTACAGTTTCTCCAATATTTGGAACACCATCTCCATCTCCTTCAGATTCACTAACAATATAATCAATAATATCCAATTTAGGTATAACATCATACATTGTAGCTGTAAAAGCATTCACTCGTCCAGTACCGAGTAAACCAGCATAAGCCTCGTTCCCAGAAATAGTATCTATAAAATCAGTCGTAAACATGATTCTTTCCCGAATTTCTAATGGAGAAAACTCTGGATGAACGGATTTTACAAGTGCTGCTACTCCAGCAACAATTGGGGCAGCCATTGATGTTCCTTGATAAGATGCATAGCCTGTACCGCCAATAATTGTAGATTTTATGCCAATACCCGGGCAACTTACATCTATTGGTTCACCATAATCAGAAAAATAGGTTTTAACATCATCTTGGTCAGTTGCGGCTACACAAAGAGCATTTGTACAATCTGAAGGATAATCTTGATAAGTTGAATTGTGTTCAATATCATCATTCCCAGCAGCCGTAACCACTAATGCACCATGATTCGTTGCATAATTCACAACAGTATTGGGATAAGCACCACTACCGGGACCTCCCCAGCTACAATTTATTACTGATGCTCCTGAATCTGCACAATAAGTAATTCCTGCGTAACCATCTTGAACATAAGGATAATCGGTATTTGTAGGAGCGTGTCGAGATGAAATTAGCTTCACATTAAGAGAAGAGCCACAAAGTCCAATCTCATTATTTCCAACAGCACCGGCACAACCAGCAACATGTGTTCCATGATCATTTGAAGCATAATCCTGATATGAATCATTATTGTCATTTCCATAAAAACTGTATCCAATTACATCATCTACCTTGTTATTTCCATCTTCATCAATACCATTTCCGCCAGATATTGCACCAGTTTCCCAATTAATAGACATACCAGCATCTAATTCTGCTTGATTTACCCAAATGTTGTCTCTAAGGTCTGGATGAGTCCAATAAATTCCGGCATCTACAATTCCAATAATTATCTCATCTCCTCCTGTTGTATAATCCCAAGCTTCTGGACAATTTATCTGGGGAAGATGCCATTGATCGCTAAAGGAAGGATCATTAGGTATAAAAGAATTTCGATCAATTGTTTCATATTCTGCAAAAATGATATTTAAATCTTTGGAAAGAGCATCTAAAGCTGTTTCAATATTCTTATTATCTTTTAAAAATATTCTATAGATATTTTGAATATAAATTCCATTTTCGTTCCAATCAAGATCTTTTACTGGACCAATAAATTGGCTAATATCAATAAAGTTATGCTGTTGGGCTAACTTGTCAAAACTGTTAATCCCGGTTTTTACTACCCCATCTGCAATTTCAAAATCAATAATACCATTTCGATTTCCTACCACTTCGTTTTCAAAACATACGATAACCACTTTTTCATGAAAATAATCTGATATAAATGGCATTGAAGAGAATAAAAATGATGTAAATAGGAATAAGCTGAACAATACAGTTAAATTTTTTCTCATATTTCCTCCTGAATTTTTTAATTTGTTTATTATACTGTCTTTGTATAATATAGGAACGTCAATAAAGCGTTATTCAATAATTTGTCTATTAAAATTTACTAATCTTAGTGAATAATTTGATTTGCTGTTAAAACAAGCTTCAAAAGAAGGATTGCAGAATGTATTCTCTAAGGAAATTGGGTTTCTCTTTCTTTAATATTTCATTAATTTCTGAAACCGTTGAAACACTTAAATAATAACCCACTTCACATTAACCACAAACTTAAGTTTGTGGTTAATGAGATTGAAAAAATTTAGCTACCAACTTAAAGCAGGACTGTTTCTGATATTTTGATTCTATGATAATTTATTCTTTTAGTGACTGTCGCAAAATAATATGTACAATCTATCTTTGAATTATTCCTTTTTTCTTCGTTGTAAAAATATTAAATATCTAATGATATTCGCAATTTTTACGCCTTGAAGAAAGAAATAATTCTGTGCTATATTGTAAATCTTATTTCACGACAATCACTTACTATTTATGGTTAAAGTGAATAATCATAAGTAACCCATGACTTTAGTCATGGGAAAATGGAATACTCAAACCAAATACGACTTTAGTCGTGAAATTCCGGATTAAATAGAGCCTCAACAGCTTTTCATGACTAAAGTCGAGGTTATCAGATAGGTTTTTATTCAGTCCCACGACTAAAGTCATGGGTTGTTAACTTTATTCCCAAATTTAAATGAATAAAATGAATAATTTTTTCATGATTTTCCCTCCGAGTGCTTTACCTGCAATTTTCATTCTAAATCTGGATATATTTAAAAAAGTTTAAAAAATAGGAGATTGAGGGAAGGAGATAGGCGATAGGAAATAGGGGTTAGGAGTCTGTAGTTTGCTGTTTACAAATATCTCAAATCTCTATTTTCAAAATAATACACCTGTATGAATCCTATTTTTTTTGTTTTACTAGTAATGAATTAAAATTAATATCACTCTTTTAAGCGGATTTGTTTACTTTTTTTCTCTAAATCTACGAAATAGATCAATCTGGGTAAATTTGCGTTTCAGACACCTCACACTATTCACTATCTGAAACGAATCTGAATTAATAGCTTTATTACTAACATTTCCCAGTTCTTTTATTCTATCTAAGTTATTAGAAAGGTAAGTGATATGATTTGCGAAAGTACATTTTTTTATAAACTATGATGATCTGTTTATTTTTCTCAATGAACTCATCCTGCTGTCCTTCTCTTAATTTCAAGAGAAGGAACATAAGAAATGCAAGAAGAAAAAAAGCTGAGGTCATCCCTCGCCCTGCACTTAAATCTATATTTTAGTGCAGGGAGAGGGACTGAGAGTGAGTTTGAAGAATTAAATTTGAAGTGAGAAATGTTAGTTAGAGTATTTATCTTCTACTTATCGTAAGTTTTATTCCTTAACATTAGTGCAGGGGAGGACTACTCCCTTCCCCTTATGAAGGGGAAGGGTTGGGGATGGGGTTAAAGATGGAAAGAGAAAGAGCTTGAAAAATTGAAAATGAACTGGAAAATATTAGTAAATAATAAAAAAAGCCCTCTTTACGAGGGCTTTCAAATATAAAAATGATACTTGCTATTATTTTACCAGCATTATCCGTCTTGAGTATGTTCTACTATTAGTTTTGAGTTGTGCAAAATAAAAACCGGAAGCAACTATATTATTAAATTTATCCTTTCCATCCCAACTTACTCGAATAACTTGTTCTGTTGGAATATCACCTTCAAAAATAGTTTTCATCTTCTGACCTTTAAGATTATAAATGCTTACAGTTCCCATTGCAGATTCTTTTAATCTAAAAAAGATAAATGTTGAAGGATTAAAAGGATTGGGATAATTGGCAAATAATCCATAAGCATGAGGAATAACCGGTGGATTTAAATTATCATAAGTATCCGGTCCAGCAGATTCCATTGGACCAAATAACTCAATCTCCCCGGCTAAATCTACACTTTCTAACCAGTAATAATAAGTAAAACCTTCCTCATACACAATATAATCTACAAATTGATAAGATGTTGGCTCAAATGTTGTGCCTTGTCCTTCAATTGAATTGACATTCAATTTTATTGACTGACCTAAATTTTCTGAAATAGAACGATATATATTCCAGTAAGAATTGTTTACTTCAGATTCGGTAGTCCATTTGATTACAGGATAACCTTCGAATTCTTCAATTAGTAATTCGGAAAGTATAACCGGTAAAGCATGATCACCACCGGTCAATGGGAATCCACCCTCTATAGGATGTGAAGAAGAAATATCGGTAGCTGCCAAAAGTGAAGCACCAATTTCATGGGTTTCAGTAGCATTCTGATCAACGTCTACCGTAATAAAATAGTAAACTGTTTCATTTGCACTAATTTCCTGATTTGATGCAAAAGTTCCTCCAAAAGGGTCAAATAATGATGTTTCATTATATATTTCAGTATCCTTTGACGAAGCCTCAAAAGTGTCATTAGCTGATCTCCATAGCTTAACTTTATCTATATCAACAGAATCAAAATTGCCGGTAAGATCAAATTCCATTGAACTAATAGTTGCAATCTGACCACTTCCTGATCTAACAACCTTCAACCTGTAAAAGGCGTTGTTTAAAGATCCTGGTGCAAATGCTGTCCCACTATTATAATCCGTTGATGTAAAAGTTAAATCATCTGTATCATCCGTAAAATTTAACAGTACCCAATAATTTGTTGGAGCACTATTCACGGTTAAAGAATATGTTGCATCTCCATAAATATCTGCCCCATTGAAAGGAGGTGCATCATGTTCGCAATATAAGCCAAAATATACACCAATTTGTGTTGTAGAAGAATTAACAGATGAAGGAATTGTAAATCTAAAACTGAAATTATCACTAGTATCATCACTATAATTCGATGCTGATATATATTCACCACCTAAAGATTGATCATCAGCATCTCTGTACTGGACATAAACTTGATTTTTATAGGTAACACTATATCCATGAACACCACGAATATCATAATCTAATGGTTCATTTAATGTATTCCCATATACTTCAACAACAGTTCCATTAGTAACGGACTGGGTTTGATCACTGTAATTTCTTAATCCAACAGTATTAATTGTGGGATCTACAGCAAATAAAAAACTACCAACAACAAAAATAAAAACAAATAAAATCAAATTTTTCATACATTCCTCCTTAGAAATTATATTATTATACATTTTTTCTTTATGAACTTCTGATACTTTTCTAATTATGTTAATATTAGTCAAGTGTTTTCTATTCATTTGTGGCGTTTAAAATCGTTACCAAGAAAGATAGCGATTTAATTGTGCTATTGCATTTTGTAGTAAAATGTTACCTATCCCATTATGTTATAAGAAATTAGTAATCAAGCAAAAGAGATTTTAGCGAATGCTAAAATATTATAATAAATCTTTTTTAATTCGTATTATCAATAAAAATCTTTCTAGAACAGATTTTTTACATCTAAAAACACTAAAATAAGTACTTGAACAAAAGTTTTCGACCTATGCAATTAGCTTATATGTTTTCATTTCAATGCTTTAATTGATTTCCCTTTTCCTTCCGAATTCTTTCAAACAGTTTAAAAAGAGGGAAATAACCTATTTCTCGACCAATTTAATTGAGAAACCCACGATTTTAATCGTGGATATATTATACGGTAACAACAATATACGACTTTAATCGTTAAAACACTATCACATAAATTCATCCTAATTATTCTCCATTATTTTCAGTGTCTATTTTCCTTTACGAATAGAGTCGTGG
>JAIORE010000024.1 GCA_021108315.1 Candidatus Cloacimonadota bacterium | reverse complement strand
TCAAGTATGTCTTCATTAATTCGTTTGCCAATGTGCCAATATGTTAATGTCATCGTCGCATTAGCTGCATAAGCTAATTTTTGTTTGTTCTCTTCAATCAATGAAACCAAATCATTAATTAGTTTAGTATTTAAGATATCTTTCATAATTCACCATTTATAATTGCTTTAAATCCCATTTTTCCGAGGTGTGAGTTTACTTTGCTTTCCAAATCTTTTGTTTTTTGGTTAAGAGCAGGCAGAGGAATTTCATATCTTTCAGCAAGTTCTTTTATGCGATTTGTAAGGTGTTGGCTAATGTGGTCAATTTCTCCTTTTATAGCTGTTTCAATGGTTTGCATCCATTTATCATCAACTACTAAAATTTTTACTTCTTTTTCGGTAAGAGTTGGATATTTAGCATAAAGTTTTTCGTCTAATTCTTTCTCGGCAGTTTTTATTTTTTTATTGATGGTTGTTTGTTGGGTTAGTAAATCAAGATAGGTTTTTAAAATTTTCAACTCTTCGGCTACATCAGTTTCAAATTTCAATTCTTTAATGCGTTTTTGAATATTGGCTTTGTTTACCTTTTCCAATTCGGCAAAAGCACCATCTTCTCCGCTGTGTTCTTCTTCGAGTTCGGTAAGATTGGAAGCAATGTTTTCTTTGGCAGAATTAAGTTCTTCAATTGTTATTTTTTCTGTTTGGAAATAACGATTTATAACGAAATCCTTTGGCACAAGGTCACAAGTCCAGCCTTTATCCACTTTTTTCTTATTTTTGTTTTCGGTGATTATGCGGTAAGTTTCCGCAATCCATCCGTCAGTCGAAACAATATAGCAATCGTCTTGCATTGTTTCATTCCAATAGCTCATCAGGTGTTGGTAAATGTCGTATTTATCAATCAGAGGTTTATCGGCATATTCTTGTAAAAGGTTTTCAGCCAATTGGTGAATTACTTCTTTGGGATGGTTTTCTGTTTGTAAACTTTTAAGAAAATTTGTGCTATCGGTTTTCCAAATATTAAAAATGGTTTCCATTTTTTGGCTGAAAGTTACAAATTCCGGATGTTCGAAAATGGTTTGTTTTATCTGTTCTTTTTCAATTTTCAGTTTGGAATATCTTTCTCGTTCACTCGGTTGGAACAGAGAGTTTTTCAGGCTTGGATATACTTTCCAGAAATCAGATAAAGCTTCAACATCAACATTGGGAATATCACCCAATAAATGAGCTTCAATATCTTGAATATCTTCTGTTTCTAAACTGTCAATATAGCGTGGAATATTCAGGTTAAATTCATTCTCTTCAATCTCGGTAACGGAAATCATCCGACTATAACCTGCAATTTCTTTTTGAGCATTAAACATATCTGTAATTTTGCGAATATCCTGTTCACGAAGTCGGTTTTTGTTTCCGTCTTTGATAAATCCTTTTCCTGCATCGATCATAAAAACACCTTTGCGGTTGTTAGCATTTTCTTTATCAATCAGAATAATTGTGGCTGGAATTCCTGTTCCGTAAAACAGGTTAGCAGGTAAACCGATGATGCCTTTTATATAACCTTTACGAATCAGGTTTTGGCGAATTACAGATTCTGCATTTCCTCTAAATAAAACTCCGTGCGGAAGAATTATTGCCCCTTTTCCGTGTCTTTTTAGCGAACGCACAATATGCAGAAGAAAAGCGTAATCACCGTTTTTATTAGGCGGAACACCGTAATCTGCAAAACGGTTGTAAGGATTATCTTCGGGAAGATTCAATCCATTACTCCAGCGTTTATCACTAAAGGGAGGATTGGCGACAACATAATCAAAAGTCTTTAAGTTTCCGTGTTCTTCAAAGAGTGGTTTTGCGAGCGTGTTTCCCTGTTTTATTTCAGCGGTCGGGTTATCGTGCAGAATCATATTCATTCTTGCCAAACCTGCTGTAGTAACTTCTTTTTCCTGTCCGTAAAGTGTTACTTTTCCTTTGGCTTCTGCTTCAATTCTCAGGAGCAAAGAACCTGAGCCGCAAGTGGGATCGTAAACTGTAGTGTCGCCTGTTGTATTTGTTTTACTAATTCCGATGATCTTTGCCATTGTTCGGCTAACTTCGGCAGGAGTGTAGAATTGTCCTTTGCTTTTTCCGCTTTCGGTTGCGAAGTGTCGCATTAGATATTCGTAAGCATCACCGAGAATATCGTCACCTTCTGCTTTGTTTTTACTGAAATCAAGTTCGGATTTTTCAAAAATAGCAATCAAATTAGTAAGACGATCAACCATCTCCTTTCCGCTGCCCAATTTTGTAACATCATTAAAATCAGGAAAGTCAGATAACTCATTTTCTTTAGCAATCGGAGCGAGAATCTTTTTGTTAATTTGATCGCCAATATCGGTTGTTCCTTTTAGTGCAATCATATCTTTGAAACTTGCACCTTCGGGAATCGTTATTGGAGCAAATTGTTGTCCAGACCATTTATCACTGATATATTTTATAAAGAGCATTACCAACACATAATCTTTGTATTGGCTCGCATCCATTCCACCACGCAATTCATCACAACTTGCCCACAAACTACTATATAATTCCGACTTCTTTATTGCCATTTATTCACCTGTATTTAATTTTTGTCTCTTAAAAAATACCTTCTCTTTTTGTCTATTTATTCTTATTGCAGGTAATGGATGGGCACTGCCAAGTTCTCCCCGCTCTTCTTTCAATCTTAACTTGGAGTGCTGTGTTATAGGACTCATTTTATAATCATTTTTTGTAATTCATCAATATTGATTTTATAGATTTTATTATCTGATTTTAAATTCAATTCTTTGAAATTATCAATAGCCAACTGTTTATGCTTTTCAAATTCTATTTTTTCTTTTAAATCATAAAACATTTTACAAAGTTCTTTATGTAAAAGTGCCATATTTTTTTTATTCTTTTCTGTTTTTAACAAATTGGTTAATGGATGGATTGCCAATTTATATTTTTTAGAAATAGGTGTTGAGTGTTTAAAGAGAAGTTTTAACTTGTAAATCTTAGTAGTAAAAACATCGTATAAACTCATATATTCTGTTGCTATTAATAGCATCTTGTCAATTGCTTCTAAAGCTTTTTTTATCTTGTTATGTTCTAAAAGCATTTCAATTTTATACTGTAAAGTACTATGCATCGCTACGAAAAAACCAAATTCATCTTGCATAAATAGTGCTTTGTTAAAAAAAGAAAGTGCTAAATCGAACTTACCAGTTTTACCATAGCATTCGCCCAATGCTTTCATAGAAACTGCGAGAGTGAAACGATTCCCAATTTTTTGGCAAAAATTCATAACATTTGTAAAAGGATGAATCGCTTTTTGATAAAATTCTTGATCAATAAAAATATTTCCTAACACCATATTTGCTCTGGCTATTCCAAATTCATCATCCATATCTTTTCTAATGTGCAAATCTTTCTCGCAATATTTTTTAGATTTGACAAAATCATTTTCCTCTTCATAAACTTTTGCAAAATGGTAATATGCTTCAGCAATACCTTTAGCATATCCTTGCTCTTTTGATTTAGTTAATTGCAAATTATAATATTCTTTAGCTTTTTCAAATTGATCAAAAAATGTATAAATGTATCCAATGTATCCTAATTGAATAATCTGCCCTATTTCATCTTCAATTCTTCTATAAATAATAAATGATCTTTTATATTTAATTAGTGCTTGCTCATATTTTCTATTTAGCATCTGAGTCCTTCCAAGATTACTATATAATCTTGCTGTCAATTTGCTCATAGCTTCTTTTTTTTGTAATGACAATGCGTTTGAATAAGTTTGTTCAGCTTCATTCCAATTCCCTAAATTATCTAATATATTCCCTTTCTGCATTAAAATCCTAATATATAAAGAATTATTGACTTGAGACCCTTCGAGAATTGTTAATAAGTGATTATAAAAAGACAATGCTTTTATATTCTCATAATTCTTATTTGCAAAATCACCTGCTTTTTCTAGATATTCGATTGCTTTGTCTTTTACTTCTGCTTTTTCAAAATGGTTTGCTAAAAAAGCGAAATAGTTACTATTTGTTCCAAATTTTTCCTCGGCAAAATCAGCAATAATTTTATGTAATATCTTTTTATTGTAGTTAAGAATGGTTTGGTAGGCAACATTACAGGTTATAATATGCTTAAATAGATAGATTGTATCAGTATTATCTAGTTCTTTTTCTTTTATCAACCAATCCATATTTATAAGTTCTAAAAGTTCTTGATTGAATGTTTTTTTATTACCAAGTTTTATTTCTATTGCTTCTAAGATTGATTGTATAAAAGAGTTACCAATTACACTTGCTTTTTGTAAAAGAGATTTCAATCGTTCTTCCATTCTATCAATTCTGGATAAAATGAGATTATTAAGTGTTTCTGGAACTGGTATATCTATGATTTCTTGTTTAGTTTTCCACCTATCGTTAATAAATTCGATTGCATTATTATCAATGAGAGAATGTATCCATTCTTCAATAAAAAATGGATTTCCTTCTGAATTGTGTAATAATTCTTTTTTGATTTTTTGGGGAAAATCAATTACTCCTAACATAGACTGAATCAGTTTATTAGAACTCTGGTCTGTTAATGGCTGTAATAAAAATTCGCTAAAGAAAGTTCTAAATTCAAATTCTTTTAAATTTTTAAATTCATCACGATATGATAAAAGAAAAAATAAGTTTTTACTGGATTTGTTTAATCTCTTTTCTTCCAAATTTATTGAAGTTAAAATCATTTTAAATGCACTCAATGAGGCTTCATCAATCCAGTGTAGATCTTCAAAAATTATGATCAATGGGGTATTAAAATTATTTGCAACTTTTGCAATAGCTTCCAAAAAGCGACATAGTGATAATTGAATATCTATTTGCAGATTTTTGGGATTAGGATTTTTTAGTCTGCGATCATCATATTTTAAGCCAAGCAGAAAACCTAAAACCGGTTTTACGTTATTAATGTTTTGTTTTTCTTCATTTGTTAAGCTTTTACAGATTTCTACTATTGTTTGCTCAAATTTAGTTTTTACTGTTTCCTTAGAGTCAATTTCTGCAATACCTGTGTAATTCTTCAATAATGTAGAAAAAAGAGTATAAGGAGCTTGAGCATATGATTTTGTAAAGCCTGTAACTACTGCCTTTGTAATATTATTAAATTTATAATTCTTTTCTATTTTTTTAACAAATTCAAAAATAAAACGAGATTTACCAAGTCCAGCAGCTCCTCTTAAACCTATTATAAAAGGTTTATAATCATTATTAATTTTTCCAATTTGTTTTTGGGAATTTTTATAAAACTCTGTTATTTTTTTGAATTCAACTTCCCTTCCAACATAATCAGGCTTTTTTATTAGTTTTGTTCTTTCCCATCTTTCAATTTTATTGGATGCTAATCCATTTACTATATAAACTTCTATAGGCTCTGTTTTACCTTTTACTTGAATTTTTCCGAGAGTATTAAATTTGAAAATATCCGTAACCAATTGTTTCGTTTTTAAAGGTATCATTATAGAATTTAGTGGAGCATTACTTTCCATTCTGGAAGCTATATTTACGTTATCCCCATAAACAGTAAAATCTCCTTCTCTTCCAAGACCAACTTTTCCAGTAGTTACAAGTCCGGTATTAATTCCTATTCTAACACTTAGTTCAATATTTTGAGATTTTAGCATATTATTTATTTGTTTTAATTTGCTTAAAATCTCTAACCCACTTTTAATTGCACGTTCAGTATCTGTTTCAGAAGTTTTTTTGCTTCCAAAAAGTACCATTATTAGATCGCCTTCATATTTATCTATGTAACCACCATATTTAATGATTACATTTGTAAAAACTTTGAATATTCTATCAATTATGTGTTTTAATTTTTCAGAATGCAGTTTTTCACTCATTGAAGTAAAGCCTTTTATATCAAGGAAAAAGATTGAAACAACTCTATTTTCTCCTTCTTTTAATTTTATCGTTTTGTCTTTTACAGGATTAATAATTTCGGATAAAATATCTAAATCATCTTCTAATAAACTTTGCCAATTTTCATCAATCATATTTTTTCCATTTCTTTTTATTTTTTTAATCTAATGTCCTATAATGAACGAGCCTGCCAAGTTCTTTCATATTCTCTTTCAATCTGAGCTTGGAGGCTTATGTTATATGAATATTAATTAAACTTCATACCTAATAACAACGAAAATATAGAATTTTTTGTATCACCTACAAAATCTTCTTTAAAAATATTTGATAATCCAATTAAATATCGAAAATCAATTACCAATTTATCATTAAACTCAAGCATTGCTCCAGGTGACAAACTAAATTCAAATATACTAATGCCATTTATAGTTCCTGTTTTATTATTTGGAGACATACTGTTTTCTGATAAATCTGATTTAAAAGTTGAACTCACATTAAAACCAAAACAAGGGCCAAAATAAATGCTGTGGTTCACCTTTTTTGTTGATCTTATAAAAAATTTGACTAAAATTGGTATTTCAATATAATTAAAATTCCAAGTTGTATTAAACTTACCTGCATAGTCACCATCTTCATCGACCATTTCTTGATCAAAATTGCAACCCTTCATTGAAAACAAGATTTCTGGCTGAACAGAAAACTGGTCAAACAAATTGTTTTCATAAAAAAAACCTACAATAAAACCTAATTTGGATTTTTTATATCGGGGATACTCACTGCTTAGATTTGAGAAATTTAAGCCACCTTTAAAACCAAATGAATTTAACGGATTATAATAATTGTTTTGCCCAATACTTCCAGGTATTTGGGCAAAAGATATTCCACAAACAAATAATATTACAATAAATGTTAAAATTCTTTTCATTACAAACTCCTTTTTATTTTATTACTAATTTCCAGATTCGTTGATTTTGTTCATTTTTCTTTTGAGCTCTTGCCGAAAGAAAATAAATGCCATCTTTACCCCAAATTGGCCAGGAATCCCAAGAGCTTAGTTCTGTTTCTTGTTTTTTTTCTGATCCATCGACATTCATAGTCCAGATATTATAATCAATTATAGGCTTACCATTAGATCCTTCATTTGAAGTATATACTAGTTTTTTGCCATCTGGAGAAAAAGAAGGTAATCCTTCAATTAGATCTGAAGTATTTGTAAGTTGCATAAGATTTGTACCTTCAGCATTAATTACCCATATTTCATTTTTGTGTTCAAAAACAATTTTAGTCCCGTCAGGGGACCAACGAGGATAAATGCCTTCTCTTATTTGTGTTAATTCTCCACCATTAAGATTTGATGTCCAAATTAGATATTTATTGTTTCCAATTTTTTGTGTTTGTTGAACGCTACAAAAAACCAGAATATTATTGATTGATACATTTGGAGAAAAATCTTGATTTGTTCCGCTTCCGGGAATTTTCATTTTTCCACCAGCACCGTCTTTTCTAACTTTCCATAATTGACCTTCGGATGAATAAACAATATATTCTCCATCATTCGTGAAAGAAGGTGATAATTTATGATTTGAACCACCAGAAGTAATTTTTATTGGAGAGCCTAAGCCGCTACTGGAAATTTTCCAAAGTTGAATTAAATTATCACTACCTCCAGATTGAATACCCGAGAAAATAATATTTTTATTGTCAGGTGATAAACAAAATCGATATTTAACATTACTTTGTTCAGGACTAATTCGTGTTAGTTGCCCCCTTGCTGAGGGCTCATCAAGCTCTTTTGTAAATCCCATTTTTGATGCTTGAATACTTGTTTGGGTTGTTGCACAAGAAATAAGCAACAATAGTGTTAAAACAGCAATACTAATTTTTACTAACTGAATCTTTTTCATAAGATCCTCCTTTTTTTGTATTAATAAATCTATTTCATATAATGGTTGGGTGTGCTCCGCCCATCTTTTCGGGCGGAGACACCTTTGTTAGC
>JAIORE010000149.1 GCA_021108315.1 Candidatus Cloacimonadota bacterium | reverse complement strand
CTCTTCTTTCGAAATTATTATTAACAATCTCAGGGGACATTTGGCACTAATGTAAGTAAACTTTTCGAGTCGAAGTTTTGGAGTGCATTAACTGTGTTAATGCAAAAATAAAGTTTATTCTCGTTCTCAGATTCGTTTTGAGAACGAGATTTTTTAAAAACAACAAGAATTTAATTCTAAACAATATTTGACAAATTTTTTCTATAATCTGAAATTAGTAAATACAAATAATTGATAACCGAATGGAGGTATAAATGAAAAAAATATTGATCGCAATTTGTACATTATTTATTACTATATTGCTAATAGCAGATTTTTCCGAACCAATACAAATAAATGCTGATAACGTATATATCGAAAATATATCTGATCAGGCAATAAAAAGTAATGACGGATTTGCTTACGTAGTTTATAAACAATCTACTTCCAGTATGTTTAATTTTCAAATAATATTTTCAAGAATTGCTCTTGATGAAGATATCCATTCTGTAGAACTTTTTTCAATTGAAAACAACCAACTTAGCGACCCAGCTTTAGAGATTTTACCAAATGGCAAGATCAATGTTTTTTATACTTCAGGAGCTACCGGATCTCTGTATAAATCAGAATCAATTGATAATGGACAAACGTTTTCTACAACCATTATTATGGAAGATGTGAATAATGATTTTCAAATTGGACAAATTAATGGAATTATAGAGATTTATCATCGCAGAAAAACATATAAACTCTCCGATTTTCAGCATTTTACAAATACAGAATGTTCAGAAAATTCAGAAGATGGATGTGATCTTCTAAAATTTTGGGGACCAGATGAATTATATGGAAAAGTACACAGTAATGATGATATTTATATTATGTGGAATGAAAATTCGTTTCCAGTTTTTCATGATTTTGTAAGTACCGCTGGTAGTTTTATTTTTTTCCCTGAAAACCCTCCTTATGAAGATATATTTCTCGGCGGATATGAAGAATATGTAGACGAGGGAGAAGGCTATAATTATAGTGATGTTACCAGTGAAATTAGAAATAACGCCATATTTTCTTTTCCCAGCGACAAAGAAATAATAAGTGTTCAAATAAATGGAAATACTTATACTTCAATGATGGCAGATATTGAGTTCGTTATAATTGATACACCTTCTGTTCACAGTTGGTTTCCCAATGATGCTGATATTGCAGAAACAATTATCAATGATGGTGGAAATTGGTATGAAGAGAGCAACCATATCTGGACAAATTATGTTCCGATTTATGATACTATATGGCAAGTAGGACCAAGTGGAGTTATCAATAACGGTTCTGTATTTGTAGAAAGCGAACTATGGGTTGAAGGAGTTGTAGCTGGAAAACAAACTTGGGGATGTGCAGAAAATATCTATCTCGTTGGAGATATTACCTATCAAAACACATGTCATGGACTCCCTCCCGATGATCCAGATAGCATTAATTTTATTGATTATTTGGGACTCGTTTCAGAAAAAAAGATAATCATAAAGTACAAACACCGAGATCCTGAGACTAACGAAATAGTAGATGCTAATTGCTGTGATATTATGCTTTATGGATTCTATGCAGCTTTAGGACAAGGAGATGAGGAAGAATATGGTAATCTCGCTTGTCATTATGATGGGTCTTTTACTTTTGAATATCAACATCCTCATGGTTCAACTCCGGATTTTAGCAGTATCAGCCCTTTTACCGGTATTGATACAACTTATACTTACATAGATTTCCATAAATATATCTTTCCTCCAGATTCAGATATACCTCCCAATATTCAAGGCTTTACGATGCATAGCAATATTCCTGCGGGTTCATTTGGGATGTCTGGTTATCCTTATGAATCTCCCGAATATTTGGAGTCTTATCCCAATACAAACAGCGAAAACTATTCTTTTCCCTATGGAACTGATTACCCTTGGTACAATCCTGTTTGGCCTGAATCAGCAGAAGATATAGTCTGTGAAAGAGGGAGTATCTATCTATATGGTACGATAGCCCAGACACGGAGAGGTTTTATACATCGCTCTGGTTGTGATCCTCACAATCATCCTAATCAAACAGAGTGGGATTTGGATAACTTTCATTATGGTGGTAATCATTCTGCTACCGGATATAATAAACAGTATTATGGAGACAGGAGATTTCTTGTTGATTCTCCTCTACACTTTATTGAAATGACTCGTAAAAACGGAGAAAATACGATTTCTATTACAAAACTTTATGAAGACAACCAAACTGAGACGATTTTTTCTTATGATGAAAACGCACCTATCTCAGGTTTTCAAATGTCTAAGAATAATGATATTTCGGTTTTGGCATATTCCACTTATGATGAAGAACTATGTTATCTTACTAAAAACAGTGATGATGAGATAACTTCTTATTTAGATACTCCACTTCAATTTTTGGAAAAGATTGAAGATGTTGAACTTGATGAATACGGGGATATTGTTATCTTATCTGATTTGGGTTTAGATAAAATTTCTAATAATCAATTTCTATCCTTAGCAAATTTTGTACCTGATGAAAAAAGAGATATTCTACTTGATAATGAAAATAATCTGATCTTTTATGAAACAAATTATCCCAATTATTTTGAATTTTATTATCTGGATAATCTGAGCCTTCTCCCTATTTGGAGTTACCAAGTAGAATTGGAAAATTGGCAAAGCCTTAAAAAAATAGCTCTCTCAAAAAGTGATACTGACACTTTGAATTTAGTTTTTACTACTAATGCATCTTCTCAAAATGATTTTTTAACTTCACTTTATTTATCATCTGGTACAATTTCTAATACTTATACTCAAGATAATCAAATTATTAAGCCAAAGTTAATTGATCTTTACAATTATCCAAATCCATTCAATCCAACAACTACTATTAGTTTTTCTTTCACTACAGGGAACACAGAAGACACAGAGTTAGTGATATATAACCTCAAAGGTCAAAAAGTGAAAACTTTTCCAAATCTCCAAATCAACAAATCTCCAAAGCAACAAATTATCTGGAATGGAACAGATGAAAGCGGAAATGCAGTTTCGTCAGGAATTTATTTTTACAAATTAGCTAATCCAGAATTTAATCTAATCAAAAAAATGATCCTGCTGAAATAAGCTTCGCATTTCATAGGACAGGTCTTGCTGAAATAATAGAAACCTATTATGAAGTTTGTCTTCATAATATCTTCAGCATTCCCAAGATCCCGAATACTTTCGGGAGAAACGAGTTGGGCGTTAAAAAATAGGGAAATCCACTTTACTGCAAGAATAAAGAAAGAATAATATACAAAAAATTGCTTAATCCAATAATGGGAACGCATCTTGCTGTATTTCTAAAATTACTTGAACTTTTTTAGAAAAGAATAAATAAAAATAATTTGAAAAAGAGGTAATAATGAAGAAAATAATTTTGTTAATGGTGTTGGTTTTGATTTTTATAAGTATTTTTGCAAAAAACTATTCAATGCTCACCCATTGGAAAACAGACGCCGAAAAAGAGATGACTTTAGATAGAAATTTTTACGAAACAGATCCACCGATTGCAACTCCGCGACAAACTGCTGAATTTGAAAAAATGGAAGGTGTTCTAATCAGATATCCATTCGGGATTTCTTTTGATGTTATTAGTGAATTAGCAGAAGATATTACTTTGTATACTATCGTAGCAAATCAATCTGAAGAAAATTCTGTATTAGCACAATATAATTCTCATAATGTAAATGTGGATAATTGTGAATTTATTCATGCTCCTTCAAATTCTTATTGGACAAGAGATTATGGTCCTTGGTTCGTCGTAGATGGCAATAATGAAGTCGGAATTGTTAATTTCCCTTATAATCGTCCTCGCCCTGATGATAATGATATTCCTATCGAAGTTGCAGATTTTTTGGGAATTGAACTTTATGGCATGAATGTCGTTCACACTGGTGGAAATTATATGACTGATGGAATGGGAATTGGAGCTTCTACAACAATTGTTTATACAGAAAGCCAACAAGAAGGAATTTCCAATGCTCAAGTTGACCAGAGAATGCTAGATTATCTGGGAATTCATACATATCATGTAATAGAAGATCCAAATAATACTTACATTGATCACATAGATTGCTGGGGGAAATTTTTAGATATAGATAAAGTTCTTATTCGCGAAGTTCCGTCATCACATGCTCAATATGATGAAATTGAAGAAGTTGTAGATTATTTTGAAGCACAAACTTCTTCTTATGGAACTCCTTATGAAATCTACCGGGTAAATACTCCCCAAAACCAGCCTTATACAAATTCACTGATCATAAATGACAAAGTATTAGTTCCTATCACTGGTTCCGGTTATGATGATGATGCTCTTCAAACTTATGAAGAAGCGATGCCCGGTTATGAGATTATCGGTCTTACTGGAAGTTGGGAATCTACTGATGCCCTACATTGCCGTACGCGGGGAATTGCAGATCGCGGGATGTTATATGTTCGTCATATTCCTATATTAGGTGCTGTTCCGGTAAATACTGATTATGTATTGATTATGACCATTATTCCATATAGTGGTTCTGATATTATTGAGTCATCAGCAAAAGTATTTTACAAAATAGATAATGGAGATTATACATCTATACAAATTATTCACAATACCGATTTTGGATATTCAGCTACAATCCCTTATCAGGAAGAAGGTTCTGTAGTTTCATATTACATTCAGGTAGAAGATGAATCAGGAAGAACAGCTAATCATCCATTTATCGGCAATGCAGATCCTCATGTTTTTTCTGTTGGTGAACCTATTCCACCGGAACTAAGTGTAAATCCAGAAAATTTTAATATTGAATTAAGTTCTAACCAAACTACTTCTGAAACGCTTTCTCTCTCAAATATTGGAGGAGGAGAGATAAATTATACGATTCAAATCGAAAATATTACTAATCAAAATAGAAGCATTGAAGGTTCTTACTTGGAATCTATGCCAACTGAATTTACTCCGGGAGAAACTACTACTTGGTTTTTTACCGTATATTGTAATAGTGATGATGATGAATGGATCAGCGAAGTGGAAATTCAATTTCCAACAGGTGTTTATGTAAATTCTTCTACTGAATTTGTTGGTGGAACAGATGAAATTGCATCACAAGGTCAAACAGGGGATGGTGTTATTGTATCGTGGATTGATTCAGAAGGCTATGGCAGCATTCATCCAGGTGAAGTTGCAACAGCTACTGTAAACCTTTCTATTGCAGCAGAATTAACAACTGATATTGTTCTACCTTGGTCTATTACTGGAGATGATTATGGAAGTGAACCACATTCTGTAAGTGGTGAACTAACAATTATAAATTCTGGAGAACCAATTAGTTGGATTGAACTTTCAGAAAATGAGGGAGTTATTTATAGTGATGAAACTGTTGATATTAGTGTTAATTTCAATTCTAATGACCTTGCCATTGGACTTTATCAATGCAATATTGTCGTAATGGACGATTTGCGCAATGAAACAATAATCCCTATTTCATTGAATGTAACCGGTGCAGAATCAAATGAAAATATTGTAAATGCTGGATTTAATTTACGAGCTTATCCAAATCCATTTAATCCGGAAACAACAATATCATTTAAAATCTCGAGTCGAGTTTTGAATCAAAACCCGACTCGGGATTTTAAGACACGAATTGAAATATTTAATCTTAAAGGGCAGAAAGTAAAAACTCTACTTGATGAAATTCTACTCAATGGAAGTCATTCTGTGGTTTGGGATGGAAAAGATAACTCAAATCAATTTGTTAGTTCAGGAATATATTTGTATAGTTTGACAAATTCTGGAAATTCAATTACTAAGAAAATAGTTTTGATGAAATAACGAATAGTTTTGGAGTGATTAACCGTGTTAATGCAAAACCGATAAAGTCGCTTTATTCGTTCCTATATTCATATTTTCTGACATACTTAATAAGGCTGGTAAGAAAATGAAAATAGTGTTAATTCTTTTATTTTTTATGTTTGTCCTAATACTCTTTTCTGATCCGGTGATTGTATCCGGTGGACAGCAAAATGATTATGAATCGTGGCTTGCCAGACTTGATGATGACAGGATCATGCTTATCTTTTGCCGAAATCCAAACTTTAGTGCTGGTGAATTATTCGTAACTTTTTCCGAAGATGATGGATCATCTTGGTCTGAACCACAGTTGATCATTTCTGCTCCCGGAGATCAGGCAACTCTCAGTTTTGCTCTTATGCCGGATCAGACATTTCAACTTTATTACGCTTCTAATGAAACCGGTACTTATCATATTATGAAAGCAATTTCTGTGAATGGCATTGAATGGGAAATACTTGGAGAAGTGGAATTAGGTTGGCAATCCAATATTATGTATTATGATCCCACCGTTTTTTTATGTAATGATGATACTTTAATAATGACTTATGTAGTATCGGGGCAAGGTGTTTTTGTAGCAAGAACTGATGAAAATGGAAATTGGGATACAATTCAACAATTTATTGATAATTCATCATATCGTCCACGTATTATTCAGGCAAGTAGTGGAAATTACATACTTACTTATCATAAAAGAAATGGGGCTGGACAATACGATTATGATGTTTTTTGCCGATATTCCAGTGATTTTATAAATTGGTCAGAACCGATTCAATTAACTACAAATCATAATTCCCATGATCCCTTTATTCAAGAATCAGGAAGTGGAATTTATTATGTTTATTATGCAAAACATACCGGAGGTTGTTATAAACTCCATCGTAGAACTTCTGAGAACTTGATTGAATGGACAGAAGAAGAGATCATTACCAATCCTATCTCAAACGATACACAACCTCATCTGTTTTTTGAAGATAACAATATTTATATAAGCTGGGCTCATGCGACCAATTATCCTAATAATCATGATGTTTATTTTGAACGATTTACAGAAAATGTACTTTCTAAAGAGATAATTACAGAACCTGCTGATTTCAATCTTTCTTGTTTCCCCAATCCATTTAATCCTGTAACTACAATTTCATTTACTACTATAGAAAGCAATAACCCTACTGAAATTTCTATCTTTAATATCAAAGGTCAAAAAGTTAAGACTCTTTTAAATGAAAAACTTTCTTCCGGTGAACACAAAGTAACTTGGGAAGGGAAAGATTCTCAAAATAATAAAGTTTCCTCGGGAGTCTATTTCTACAAAATGAAATCAGGAGATTTTTCTAAGATTAATAAGATGATTTTAATGGAATAAAGATAAACCCCATCCCCAACCCTTCCCCTTCGTAAAGGGAAGGGAGTTTATTCTCCTCTAACAAATAGGAGCTTGCAAAATAGATTTTCTAACAACCCGTTATAATAACACTTAGGCATTGTAATAGATTTTTTAATTTTTATTTCATTATATGATAACGATAAATCTTATAAATAGCTTCGCACGTCTTTTTGATCGATAATTAAAATTTTACTAATTGATATTAACACTTTTTATTAATCATCAAGTGCATTTTTCAAAAGCTTTCGAGTAAAAAATAAATGGTCGAGACCATTTTTTAAACGGTCTCGACCGTTTTTATAAATTATTACTACTAAATCTATAAAAAACACCGATTATATTCTTTTATAATCGGTATTTTTTATTTTTATTATATAAATAATTATTTTAATTGTACATAAGTATTATTCTAAATGCTATATATATTTTTAAGCATTTATCTAATCTAAAACTATAATTTATCATATCAATTTCTCCAAATAATAACTGTGTTTTTATCAAAATATATCAACTACTTCTGCAAAAAGTAGTTTCGTAATATTTATGTCAAGGAAAATAATTCTATCTCGTTCTCAAGCCTCTACGAGACTGTTCACATCTCAGACCACCTTTTTCAATAAGTTAGCTGCTATAGCTTTGGTAATATTGCACATCTTTA
>JAIORE010000381.1 GCA_021108315.1 Candidatus Cloacimonadota bacterium | reverse complement strand
TGGATTCAAGATAATTATGATTAAAGAGTATCAAATCATCTGCGAACATCTATAGTTGCCTGTTTATCGTACAACCAGTTAAAATCACTATAATAACGATCAATTTCAAAAATAATTTCATATATGCTACCTTTACTTTATTTTCCTAAAAAATATTTTGTTCATTTAATAAGAAACCCCTATAACTCCTCTTCGTAAGGGGAGAATTGAGTTTTATCTTCTTCTTTTATTTCATCATTGGATATGAGCTTCGCAGGTCTCCACTACGTTACGGCTCCGTGTTGGATATTGGATATTTTCTTTCTTCTATCTGTTCTCGTATTCCGTAATTTTCTTTGCTTTCCCACTCGGATAAATCAATGTCTGTGGTTTTGTTACATTAATAGCATAGCCAGTATTGGGTTTCATAACTTGTAGTGAGCCTACCCAGCTTCCATCGATATATTGAGAAAACACTTGTTGATCTTTAATCATATCGTCGTCTTCCAGAGAATCCAGAGATGAGAGGGCAACCTGTAGATCAAGTTCAACCTTTGGAAAATAGGCAATATAGTTCCATCCGGTTACCAGTTCAATTGGAGTTTGGCTTATATCAATTTGAAGCCCTTCAATAGTCAATGTATCCACTTCCGCTAACTGAACTTTATATGAGAGCAAGTGATTTATAGTTACAAGTTCCCCAGTCCAACCGGATTCAACTGAATATGATGCCCTTAAATCATTTTGAACATCCCACACTTCAATGACATTCTCTTGAACTGAAGAAAAGCAATATGATACCGATCCATCATTCGGGATAACATTGAATGATATCCAATTCCATCCGGCATTAAGCGGTATAGATTGCGAAGCTAAGTTTTCATCTGGTTTGGTTGGATTATCGCACATAGTAAGAAATGGTAAAATGGCAATAATGATTAAGATTTTGTATATCATAGTATCTCCTCTTTTATTTGGAAGCAAACTTAGAAATCCCTCTAACTCCCCTTCGTAAGGGGAGAACTACTACTCCCTTTCCCTTACGAAGGGGAAGGGTTGGGGATGGGGTTGTTTTTCTACTTCATCATTGGATATTCCGTGTTGGATATTGGATATTTTCTTTCTTCTATCTATTCTCGTAATTCATAATTCGTAATTAAACCCCTATCTTCGCATAATAGTATCTATACAATCTTCAAAATAATCACAAATCGCTCCAAATTCTTCCTGTTTCCTTCGTGAAGTAGCATGATTAGATTCTGCTGCAACGGCACCGGTAAGCTCTTCAAGTTCTTTCAAAGTAAGTGATAGTTTAACTATCTCTCCATCGTGTTTCGCAGTTTTTAAGTAGTCATCATACAATGCTGAGATCATCATATTCTTCGATAACAACTGAAAATCATATTTGGATAATTCAACTATATGACCAAATTTGTGAATTTTGCCCATAATCTTCTCCCTTCGGTTCATAATTTATAATTCATAATTCGTAATTAATTAATCAGTGTCAAGCTCAAAAAAATATCTTGCAATAATATGATAGATATCGATTTTTGCTAAATGTTATATAATCAATCAGTTCATAAAATATCTACAGCAGAGGGAATTACTTTTCCTCTGCCGCTTGCTGGTCCAGTTAATAGATTTCTTGCTTTTTTAATAGATTTCTTTGTGATTCTTCTTATCAATAAAATAGTCCATTCAATATTTTCCCTGTTTTTCCTTATGAGTGCTGATGTTGGCAATGCATTTCTGATCATCGGCTATTTTGTGATAAGTGTTGGTTACACAATTTCATTTGAAACTTTTTGGAATGGACAAACAATTGGTAAAAAACTATTCAAGATAAAAGTGATAGATCAAAATAGTTTACAAGCAGGTTTTCAACAGATCTTTATTAGAAATATACTTCGTTTTGTAGATGCTTTGCCAGCTTTTTATCTCGTGGGTGGAATTAGTATTCTATTCTCCAAGAAATTCCAAAGGTTGGGAGATATTGCTGCCAATACATTGGTGATTCGTACTGTGAAACCAACTATTCCAAATTTGAACCTTATAACCCGTGATAAGTTTAACTCATTATTAGATTATCCACATCTAACAGCGCGCCTACGAGATAGAGTTTCGCAGCAAGAAGCAGAACTGATATTGGATGCGATTTTAAGGCGAGATGAGATTATTTCAGAGAAAAGGATTCTGCTTTTTGAACAATTAGCAGATCATTTTAAAACAATTGTCCCTTTCCCGGAAGAAGTTATAGAAAATATATCGGATGAACAATATCTCAGAAATTTGCTTTATATTTTGTTTTCTAAGAAGTAGAAAAATTTAGTGTTAATGGTCACGGAAATATTGTATGGTAGAATTAATTTAAGCAAAAAAATACTATTTTGAACTCAGTAAATCTGAAATTGAAATTAGAATATTCCCTGAAGAATAAAAAATAAACCAAAGTAAAAGAGATGAAAAAATAACAGCAAGATATTGTTTAAAATTTAGTTTTTTCTTTCGTTTTAGATTGTTATTAGAAATTAATTTATCAATACAACTTTTACAAAGCATCTTATCATCATAATCGGAGATACATTCACGACAAAAGTAATTATGGCAATGTTTACAAAGAGATACAGCTTCTCTATCAATATGATTATGGCAACGAACTTGAGATAATTTAGACATAATTTATCTCTCTTTACTCAATAACAGAAAACCGCTTATTCCCAAAAAACTAAACACTGACCCAAAAAGTAGATTTGTATAGCGAATGAAGGGAAGTTCCTTAACCCCACTTTTTATTATATGAAAAATACCAGAGTTTATCGAATAACCAAAAGTTTCATCTATAGCAGTCACTGAATATACACTTGCTAATATATAATAGATGAAAAGAAGAATTCCGGAAATCACTAAATAAGAAACTACATGTTTTCTCGCAGAATTTGATATTTGTTTTCTGAATTGTTTGAACACAACAATAGAAGCTAAAATCATCCCTATAAAATTGAAAACAAATGTTAAGCTCATTATAAAAGGATTATCAACCAGTTCAGGAATATACAGAAATATTCCGTGAAATATTATTACGATAAATAGTATAAAATGCCATTTCCCATTTGAAATTTGTAATGTAGATTTAGGTAAATCTGGCATAATGAATGTTTTTGAGGAAATTTCTGATGAGATACTTGCTTCCGATAGTACTGTTTCTTCTCGAGATATTATCTCATTATCCAATAAGTTAGCAATATATTCTCTATCAAGTACCGGTTCATTTTTTGGTTCAATATCTTCTGTTTCATCAATTTCTTGTATTTCTTCTGAAATTGGTTTAGTTGAATCTTCTTTTGAAATTATTTTCAGCTCTTTTTGAGCATCGAAAATAAGTGGGACTATCAATTTTATAAATTTTTCTACTTTTCTAAAGTGAGAAATAGCTTTGATCTTTTCCGTACTTACTTCTGTAATGATATAAAAATCGCAAGTTTTTCCCAAGCTTAAATGATGTATAAGTTTTATAGAGATCAGTAAAAACATTATAATCCAAAAAATAATTGCGTTACTATGCAAAGTGATCAATATAAATATTCCAAATAAAAAAAGAATGCTTCCCCAAACGATATTCCAGATAAAGAATCGTGAATTTTTCTTATATTGGATTGCTTTGATATCTTTAGGATAATAGCGTTTATATTTTTCTGTAACAAAAACAACTTCTATATAGAGGAGATATCCATTTGTAAGCCATAGACTATACCGCAAAAAACGAGCAAAAAAACTACTTTTCGCAATCTCATGAAAAATATTTTTCATTGATTTCTAACCTATGCTTTACTGACGCTAATTAAATATATGATCAAAATAATCCAAAATATAATTTCAAGTAATGATAAAAAGATAGCAATAATTTTTTTTGATTTGTTTTGTTCAATTACGCTTGAATTTACATTCCAATAGCGAATTGCAAAAAATATAGAAATTAATGAACCAAGAATTGTAAAATAGAAAGTAAAAATAGGCCAGAAAGCAATTGCTAAGGCTAAATCATCATACAGAATTCGTGATTCTTCATATACAAAATTTTGTTTATTTTTTTTACCGGAATTAAAACAATTTGGACAAATATGTTTGTCATTTAACTCCAAATCACATAAACTGCAAAGGAATTTACCACATTGATCGCAAGTAACTACTGCCTTTTTATCCGAATGATAGAAACAAGCAGATTCTCCTTCAATAAGTATATTTTCAGGAATTTCATTATTCTCTGTTTTAGAAAAATATCTCGGAAAAATGTACCAATTTACCGGTTCTTTACAATAAGAACAAACAGAATTTTTTCCTAAACCGTATATTTTAGTAGAAAGTTCTCTTTGACAATTTGGACAACGAACAATAGACATTAACGAATAACAACTCTAGTATTACAAATCATATCATGCAATGCTCTATTTTTATCATCAAAAACAACTAATAAATAACCAATAAAAAACGTGAAACTATTAAGACTATTTGCAAAAATACGTGCTAAAGCTCTAAGATAAGAAACTTGCGAACCATCACCAACAATTACCTGAATTCCAACTATCATTTTTCCCGGAGTTGCAGCAAATTTACCAATAAAAAACACATAATAACCGATTGAGAGCAAAGAGCTTATACCAATATTGATAAAATAAGTAGCAGTAAATACCATATTTTGAGTAATCATAGGACCAGTAAAAAGGGCAATAATTGATCCTAAAATTAGAAATACAACAGTTAATATTACTGAATCTATCATATAAGCAGCAACTCTTATCCAAAATCCTGCAAAATTATTTGCACCTCCACCAAAACCTTCTCTAATTCTTTGTAAATAAAGAGTTTTACAGCCGGCACAAACATATTTTTCACCAATTTGAACCATCTCGTTTTCAGGAAAAAGGTTATAACATTCGTTACACATTTCCGAAACAACTTCTACTTCGGGTTCAACAGGTGCCACAGGTTCTTGATAATTCTCTATTTCCGAAAAAGCTTCTTTATATGATTTCCAGCTTTCCCATTCTGTACACCAGATCATTGTATCCTGATTAATTACATCATTTTCCACAAGTACTTTGATATTATCTTTTGTGATAGGACCTATTTTTTCATCTTCTTTTGCGTAATACCATTTCATAATTTACTCTCATAATATCTGTTTGTATAACTTCATTGAGAAGTCAAATTTATAAATTAAAAATGATTCAAAAGCAATTAAGGCACGAATAATTACTCTTTACTCGAAAGCATAATTTTAAATTTATTAATAATTCGTAAAATCTAATATTTTAAATTTACTGTCAATAATTTTTTCTTGAATCTGCTATCATATTAATATAATTAATGTTGAATGTCTTGTAATCAGTTTTATGCTTTTTAATAAAGGCAGGTTAATTTATTGCAATATAGGCTATTACAAGCTTAAAAAATCAATTCACTTTTTATTAGATTCGTTAAATTTAAATCCTAACTTAAATAAAAATAAAAAGACTTGACCGTTAAGTAGTTTTAAAATGCATTAAATTTATGGAAAATAAGATATTTAATGAAATAATTGTTAATAGTTGCGTTCTAGAAAAACGTATTGCAATATTAGAAGATCACAACTTAACAGAATTATATACTGAAAAAGTTGATAAACAAATTATTACTGGAAATATATATATCGGAACAATAAAAAATGTTTTACCTGGATTAGGAGCAGCTTTTTTGGATATTGGGTTAGATCGTACAGCATTTTTACACTTCAAAGATATTGATTTCAACTTTTTAGAAAAAAAGATCGAAGGACATTATAATTCTTCACAAATTGGCAAAATCCTAAAACCCGGTCAAGAGATTGTTGTTCAAGTGAAAAAAGGACCTATTGGAAAAAAGGGAGCAAGAGTTACCGGTTCACTTACTATTCCCGGAAAATTTCTGGTCTATATGCCTTTTCAACAGAAAGTAGCGATTTCCAAAAAAATATCATCCCAAACTGAACGAAAACGAATTCATTCCATCTTTGATAAGATAAAAGAACCATCTGTAGGAATTATAGTACGAACAGATACCGAAGGACATTCCGAAGAAGATTTTTTACAAGAATATCAAAGTCTTGAAAAAACATGGAAATTGCTTCAGAAGCAGATAAAGTATGCCAAAGTTCCTGATTGTATTTTTGAAGAAAACGACCTATCGTCCAAATTAGTTAGAGATCTTTTTAATTCAAATGTAGATCGTCTTGTTTTAGATGATAAAAAATTATTCAATAAAATAATATTCAAATTAAAAGAGATAAATCCAGACTTGATCTCAAGAATTGAATTTTATGATGAAGACTCACCGATATTTGATGCTTATGGAGTTGAAAAAGAGATCAGTAAAATATTCCAATCTCGAATCTATCTCCCAAGTGGAGGAAATATCACGATAGAACACACCGAAGCCCTGATTGCCATTGATGTAAACACTGGAAGTTTTACTAGTGCAAAAAATTATCAGCAGACAATCAAACAAACAAATTTAGAAGCAGCTTATGAGATTGCCAGACAAATTAGATTAAGAGATCTAAGTGGAATTATAATTCTCGACTTCATTGATATGAACATTGCTAAGCACCGAGATGAAGTTTTCCAGCTTCTTAAAAGCAATCTAAAAAGAGATCGGGAGAAAAACAAAGTATATCCGTTCACACATTTAGGATTAGTTCAAATCTCCAGAAAAAGAGCTAGACCAAGCCTTATGATCGTTCATTCTGAATCTTGCCCGTATTGCAATGGAGTTGGTAGGATTTTGACAAAAGATTCG
Source organism: Candidatus Cloacimonadota bacterium (assembly GCA_021108315.1). Lineage (GTDB taxonomy): Bacteria > Cloacimonadota > Cloacimonadia > Cloacimonadales > TCS61 > JAIORE01. The sequence goes on along the minus strand of JAIORE010000381.1, from coordinate 1,164 downwards.
GTAGTAATTTTGATTAATAGATGGATTCATAGAGCAAGATTTTTTATGCAAAATGAGACTTTAAAGATATATGTTCATCCTTCAGTTAAAGTATTTTTAGATAATAACCCCAAATCATTAACAAGTGATACTGTTCCTTTTGAAGTTTTTGCAGATTCTACAATCGGTATTGATAAATTTAAGATATTTTCAGCCATAACATCAAAAGAACTAACTGAAAAATATAATACTTGACATTGAAAAAGATGATTTTTTTTTGGTGTTTCATATAAATTTTTGTAAGATTTTTGAGGAGATATAATGTACGCAATAGTTGATTTTAAAGGGACTCAGTTCAAAGTAGAAAAAGAACAAAAAGTGCAAGTTCCTTACTTAGGAGACTTGGAAACAGGAAGCCAAGTTGAAATGGATAAAGTTTTACTTTTACACGACGGGAGCAATACAATAATCGGAAAACCTAGCGTAGCTAATGCTGTGGTTTTAGCCGAAGTTATTGAGCATACTAAAGATAAGAAAGTTATTGTTTTTAAGAAAAAACGTAGAAAAGGTTATGCTAAGAAACAGGGTCACCGTCAAAAATATACACAACTAATAATTAAAGATATTAAATAGAGGTTTATAATGGCTCATAAGAAAGGTGTCGGTAGTAGTAGAAACGGAAGAGATAGTAATCCTAAATATTTAGGAGTAAAAAAATACGGTGGTGAAAAAGTTCTTGCTGGAAATATTATTGTACGTCAAAGAGGAACAAAAATCCACAATGGAAATAATGTAGGTATTGGAAACGACCATACATTATATAGCCTAATTAACGGTTATGTAAAATTTGTAACTAAAAAAGCAGGCAGAAAATACGCGAATGTTTATTCGGAGAGAATATAATTTTTTTTAGAGCAACTTAAATAAGTTGCTCTTTTTTTTTGCAATATATGACTCTGTTGATTAATAAAATTTTTCAAAACATATTTTTGAGTTCAAAACTTTAAAATATATAATTTGTAAGCCAAAATTTTCAATTTTCTTGAAATTTTTCTTAAAAAAATGGTCATTTTACCAAAATTCACGAAAAAATATAAATTAGCCTATTTCGATGATTAATTTCAGCGAGTATGACCTGATTTTGGGCACTATCTGCCATATAATGTAAAAATCGTTTTACATTGC
>JAIORE010000350.1 GCA_021108315.1 Candidatus Cloacimonadota bacterium | reverse complement strand
CTAATTTTTTCAATTATTTTCAGATTTCTTTCTTAAAATGTATTGTGGCTAACGTTCGGCGTGCCACGTCATCTCGCCATGAGCATTTGATTTCGGTATTTCCGTAATCATGTTGCGATTAGTGAGATGATAAAAGACGAGTAAATCAAGCTCAAATGGGTGCAGAATTACGAGTCCCCGTGGACGCAACTTTAGACGACGTGTCGATTCACTCCGGTTTTACTCGTCTTTTTTAGTGGCACGCCGAACGTTAGCCAACATGGAGTGGAGCGACATGTTGGCTAATGGATAGCAGCTGCCACGCTCTTTCATTTTCTCTTCTTGCTTGGCTGTGGAGCTGTGTGTTAGTGGCAAGAATATCCGAAAAACCAACTCAACGTTATTATAACTTCAATTCTTTTAAGCTATTCACATCAAAGTCTTGATCTGTAAATTCTGAATGTAATCGTTTATTTTGAAGAATCGAAAGAATATCATCAAGCTTATTTTCTGTGATAACAATTTGATTATCTTTAAATTCAATCCCCCAATCTTTATGGCTTGAAACTTGTTTGAATCGTTGTAGAAATTGTTGATCTTTATAATATCCTTTTTTCTTAATGGTTGCAATTTTTCTTAAATATCTAAGATTATTTCCAACTTTCTCCGACAGAACATCTAAATTTACAAAAAGCTTAATCTCTTCTGCTTCTTTATAAAATTCATCTGCTTTGGTAAGCATTCCTTCTCTGAAATTTAAACCCGCTTCGAAAGATTTTTTTGAAAGAATAAATAAAAGATCATCAAAGAATAAAACATCTAAAGTGTTAGAAATGCTAAAAACGAAATTATCGTCTAAATCTTCAAAGCGGTTGTTTTTATACATTAGCGGAATGAAACCTTTTGCTTTTTTCATCTTCCAATTTTCAGGAAGTGTTTTAAAACCGATAACTTTTATTTCGTCATTTTCTCTTAAAACTATTAAATATGATTTTGCCAAAACCAATTCATCAACATCTTCTACAATATCTTCTTCGGGATTAAGTTCAATTACTTCATCAATGATCTTTTGGAAATCAGTTTCATTCGAATCAATCGATCTTACTAAATCTTCCTCAGGTTCTGAACAATCAAAAGAATATTCTTCAATCTTAGAAGCATTATCAATTTTCTTTGATAATATGTTTCTCAACCGATTTTCTAATTTCTCATTAATCTGAACATATTTCGGAACATAATGTGCCACACGGTTTCGTTTATATCCTTTTACAATTATTAACGAAACGGACATTTCATCTAAATTCAAATCTTTTAAAGATTTCAGTTTGTCATTTATTCCCATTTTGAACTTTCTCCTTTTTTTCAACTGCTAAATATAAAAACCGTGTTAATTTACGAATATAGTAAACTTCCTTTTCTTTTAAATCGTATTTACAAAGAACAATTACAGAAAAGTCCTTTTTATCTCTTATGTATTCCAGATCATATAAACCATAACCTGCCATTGATAAAATTGGATTCAGAAAAACAGATTTACTCTTAATGGTTAGAATCATCATAATAAACAGGAAAATGGAAAGTGAAATTATATCTCCCCATTTTGAAAGGTCAAAACCAAAGAATGATAAAATATATGGGATTGTGTAATTTATCAGATCAGTTGAGCGATTTTTTACAGATTTGATTGTTACTGGCATATTGCCACGATTTATCTTTGAAAAAGTAACAAATAAAATAATTATGCTTAAAACTGTAATTCCTATAATAATAAAAACTGCCAATGGATGTTGCAGTTTATGAGTTTTCTCAAAATCAAAATCTTTTACAGCAAGAATTAGAAATAATGGAGAATATGCACTTACAAATAGAAGAATTGCTGTAAAAAATCTTGGCTTCACATTTCACCCTTAAACGCTTTATCCAACATACTCGGTATCAATTCAGCAATTTCTCTATTTCGTTCTTCTCTTTGAATTTTTAATTGTTCAAAACGATTCAAATGTTTTATGAATTCAATCTGTTTCTCTTTGGATGGAACAGGAACTAAAATTGATTCAAGTTTTTTCAATCCTAAAGTTTTATTTCTACCAGCTCCACCTGGTGAACATCTTTGAATTTCTTCTAATCCTTTGTGTGTAAGAAAATGAAAAAGCAGAAAAGAATTTATTATTTTTTTTGTTTCACAGAGACAGGAAATAAAACGATGTGAACCGAACCGATCATTATCATTCTCTTTTGCAATTGCAATTCCACCTTCCCAAGCAAAAACATTACTGAAAATTACATCTCCTGTTTTTATTTGGAAAAGTTTTTTAGTTCCGACTTCAATTCCATTTAATGCAGGTTTATGAAAAGTTCCTTTGCCAAAACATCTGATTCCAAGTTCAGGATATTCTTCAGTTTCAATAATCTCGGCTGGTCTTCTGATAATTGGAGCAATTTCACTCATCTGCATCATTTCGGCATCTTTAATAAGATCTGTGTAAAGACTGAACAAAGTATTTTTAATATCTTTTTCCTGTTCAGTATTCAACATTTGTATCTTTTGCAATTTTTCTTCAACAGATTTTATTTTGTTAACTATTCGCTTTTGATCTTTGATTGGCGGAAGTGGTATTTCTATACAATGGAATCTATCCATTTTTAATCTTCTACGGTTTGTGCTACCTTCACTTGAGTTGGAGCACAATTTAAAAACGGAGGAGTTTTCGAATAATAATCAAAAAAATTACAATCAAGTTTTTCTGAAAATGAAAATAATGGAAAATCTGTGGTTACAATTGCATTTCCCAATTCTTTTGGGATTAATCCCATTGCTCCGTTTCGAGCATCAATTTTGGATATAACAAACTGATTGTTTTTTGTCTTGAATTGACGCTTAGTTCCAATAAAAAATCCTTCTAATTCATCTCTTAAAATTATTCCTTTATTATTTACTTTAACAGTAATTCTTTTGTAAGTTGTCTGGTCATTAATTGTAAACGAATTTTGATCTTTTTGTAGTAAATCTCCAAGTTTATATTTTTTCCAACTACTATTCATCATCACCGATCTTCTTTTGTTCATTTATGTAAGTTTCTTCGGATTTCTTTTTAAGAGTTTTCAAATAATTATTTTCATTCAGGATTTCAGTTTGGTATTTTGCAACAGCTTTTAGTTTTAGGTATCGTTCTTCTTTTACAATATTTTCTCGAATCATATCAGCATTCATACTTTCCAAATTGGAGAGAACAGCAAGTTCATTGATGCTGGCAATATCGCGAATATTCATTTTCTTTTCTGCAAGTTTGGGGTTGGCATTTCTCCAATCTTTGGCAGTGCAACCAAAAAGAGCAACATTTAAAAGATCTGCTTCTTCTGCATAGATCAGCCATTGTTTATCTGTCTCATAATCTGTTTTTGGCAAAATGTAATTTTTAACTGCATCAGTTTGAATCAGGTAATTTGTTTTGCTCAACAGTCGTTTTACATTCCATTCCAAATTATATTGGTTGGTTTCGATCTCTTTTATTCGTTGATAATCTTTAATCAAATAAAGTTTGAAAGTCGGGCTTATCCAAGAAGCAAATTCAAAGGCAATATCTTTATGAGCATAAGTTCCGCCGTAGCGTCCTGCTTTGGAATTTATACCGATTGCATTTGTCGTTTCAATCCATTTTTTGGGGGTGAGAGTAAAACTGTTTGAGCCTGCTTCATTTTTAAAGGCATCGAATTCGATGCTTTTAAAATTCGGATTATGAAGTTGTTCCCAAAGTCCTATAAATTCAATTGTACTTCTCGTTCTCATCCAGTTTTGGATAATATAATTTGTTCTTTGCGGATCTCTGAATTTTGCCATATCGGTAAGAGAAATAAATTCATCTTCTTTTTCAGAATAAAGAACAATTTCCAAATCATTAACTTTTAACTTTGTTTTACTCACTTTATTTTCCTATTGTTTCATTAATCTCGTTCATCAATTTCAGTATTTCATTTTCTCTTTTGAGAATTGAAGCAACGAGTTCTTTTGGTTCTTTATACTCAAATTCATTTTTACGATTTGGATTTTTAATATCGAGATTTACTGTTACATTGCCGTTTTTATCTTCACCAACAATATTTTCAATTTTTACATTCCACGCCCATTCAGTTTCTTTTCTGTCATTCCACCAATCTTTTACAATTTCCAGTTCTCTGCTTTGCAAAGGTTTTGTTTTACTGTATTTTTTTCTGTCATCAGGAACAGCGATTTCGTAAAACCAAATATTTTCAGTCGGTTTGCCGTGTTCAAAAAACAGAACATTAGAAGGAATGTCGGTGTAAGGTGCAAAAACGCCATCACCAAACCGAATAATTGTGTGCAGATTAAAATTATCAATCAGATGTTTTTTGATACGAGCGGCAACGCCATCAGCAAATAAAGTTCCGTTTGGAACTACAACCGTAGCTCTACCACCTTTTTGGTTTATTTTCTTTCTTCTCAGTTTTCTCATTATTAATTGCAGAAACAAAAGTGCTGTTTCAGCTGTTCGTTTATCTTTTGGGAAATTATTCAAAATCCCTTTTTCTTCTTCTCCACCAAAAGGTGGATTTGTAATAATTACATCAACTCTTTCGTTATCTCCGATCTCTTGCAGTCTGAATCTTAATGAATTTAACGGATCGATTTGCGGAAATTTAAGACCGTGTAAAAGCAGATTCATTTGACTGAGCAAATAGGGAAGAGATTTTGCCTCACCGCCAAAAATTGAATCTTTTTGTAAAATATCTTTTTGTTCAATTTTTTGAGCTTGCTTTTTCAAATAATCAAAAGAAGCTACCAAAAATCCACCTGTTCCGCAAGCAGGATCTAAAACGGTTTCACCAATTTGAGGATTAATAACATCCACCATAAATTGAACAACAGGTCGAGGAGTATAAAATTCTCCCGCATCACCAGAAGCATCTCGCATTTCTTTTAGAATGCTTTCGTAAAGATGGGAAAGAGTAAAAATCTCTTCAGTTGAAGTGAAATGGATTTCATCAATTTTATTAACGACATCTCTGAGTAAATAACCGTTTATCATTCGATTATTCACACCTTTGAAAACTGTTGCAATTACATCTTTCCTACTTTTCCCAGATTCACTTTGCAATTCTCGTAAATAATAGAATAAACCTAATTTTTCTGTTCCGTCTGGTAAGATTGCTTTTTCATTGTTGATAAAAGCGAGCAGATCATCCCCAGTAAGATTTTGATCTTCTGCCCAATCTCTCCATCTATAAGGTGCTTCAATAATCGGATTGTATTTTTCATTATTCAATAATGCTTCGGTTTCCAAAATTTGTTCGTTATCATCCAGAAATTTCAAAAACATAATCCAAGTTAGAATTGGAAGTCTGTCAGAATCTCCATTCAAACCTTTGTCTTTTCTCATTATTTTTCTACAGGATTTTACAATTCCCGAAAGTCTTTGTGCTGTTGTTATTTTCTTCGTTGCTTTTGCCATTTATTTTCTCACTTGTTTTTATGCTGCATAAAGATACTTTTGAATATCTTCCAGAGCTTTATTGAATTTATCAATTCCACCGAATTCTTTTACAATTTCTATAATATTTCCTTTTTGGGAAATGGGATCAACTTGAAGAATAGCAGGAGTTAATTCAGATAAACCGAATTCAACATATTTATTAATAATTAAATCAATTATTGTTTTTGCTTTCTTGGAATATTCTGAAAAAATATCAGGTCTATTCTTTTCCAATAATTTTGCTCGTTGCTTTCTCGTTAATGGTTTCAAATTATAAGCAACAAAACAGAGTAGATCAAAATAGAAACTTCTTGAAGTTGCTTAATTGTAATTCCCTGTTTTTCTAACAATTCAATAATCTCTTTTCTTTTGTCCAAATTTTCCCAAGCTGTTTTGAATTCTTCCTGTGATTTGAAAAGATTTGTAATTTTGTTCTTTGCATAATGAGAATAGAGAACTTTTTTTAGTTTACCGTTATTATCCAAAATTTGAACTGTTTCAGCAATTATTGTTACTTCACCTTCTTCCACATAATATTTCCTTCTCGGCTCTTCACCTTCTCCGTCACCATCAGGTAAGCCGTCATCATCTTTTTCTTCCCATTCAGGAAAATCAGAATCATCAGGAATTTTTTCTTCGTAAGTTCCTTCAATTGTTGTTCCTTCATCGTCAATTTCTTCATTGGTGATTAAGGGTGGTTCTCCATCAAATTCTTTATCTGCAAAATTACGAGTTGCACTTCCTGTATAATCTAAAATCGAAAAGAAAAGTTTACTTTTATCATCGCGAATTCTTGTTCCTCTGCCAATTATTTGTTTGAATTCAGTCATTGAATTTACGATTCGGAAAATAACGATATTTTTGCAGGTTGGAATATCAACACCTGTGCTCAACAATTTGGAAGTTGTTACGATTACGGGAACATCTTCATCAATATCCATAAATCTACTTAAATGACCTTTTCCGATTTCACCTTCTTCGGAAACTATTCTAACAACATAATCAGGAAAATCTTTTGTAAGATCAGAGTTAAGATTATTGATTTCTGTTCTCATTTGATTTGCGTGTTCTTGGTTGACGCAAAATATGATTGTTTTATCAAATCTTCCGTTTTTACTCATAAAATTTGAAAGATGTTTTGCGACTGCTTTTGTTCTGGGTAAATAAGAAAGAGTTCTTTCAAAATCTGAAGTTGTGTAAGTACCGTCTGGAATTATTTCACCTTTTACATCTTTCTGTCCTTCCTGCGGTCTCCAACCTGTGGCATCAATATTCGGCACAATTCGATGAACAACATAAGGTGCAAGAAAACCATCTTCGATGCCTTGTTTTAAAGTATAAGTATAAACAGGATTTCCAAAATATTTATAAGTGTCTTTATTATCGTCTCGAAGTGGCGTTGCTGTTAAGCAAAGATGAACTGCTTCGTTGAAGTAGTTTAAGATTTTTCTCCAATTGCTTTCATCAGAAGCACTCCCACGATGACATTCATCAATCACAATCAAGTCAAAAAAATCTCTCTTGAATTTTCTGAATTTGCCTTTTCTTGTTTCATATTCAGCCAAAGATTGATATGTCGAAAAATAGATTTCTCTGCTTGTAACAATTCCTTCTTCGGGAACGAGGCATCTTGCATCACCGAAAACTGCAAAGTCTTTGGCGTGAGGATCATCAACTAAAACGCTTCTATCTGCAATGAAAAGCACTTTAGGTCGTCTGTGTTCTTTTTTATTATTCCATCTGTTATTCCACAATTTGTAGATTATCTGAAAAGCGACAGTTGTTTTTCCTGTTCCTGTTGCCATTGTTAAAAGGATTCGTTTTTCATCTTCAATTACTTTTTGTATTACTCTATTAATTGCAATTGTTTGATAATATCGTGGTTTCTTCCCAATATTTTTAAATGGTTTAAGTAGGATATCTTCTGAATTTTGTTGAATATTTTCTTCTTGCTTTTCGAGATTCCATAACTCTACTGGACTTGGAAATGATTCGATTTTCTTTTCAACTCCGTTGATAAAGTTATATTCAATTATTTCGTTTCCATTCGTTGCGTAAGCGAAATTTAGCTCTAATATTTTTGCGTAATCCTTTGCTTGTTGTAATCCTTCACTTGCTTTTTTGTATTTGCTTTTTGCTTCGATTACAGCAATCGGATAATTTGAAGAATATCGTAAAATATAATCAGCTCTTTTACCTTTTTTTCTTTTTGCTTTTCTCCCGAAAACCATAATTTTTCCAGGAGTTATCTCGGTAAATGAGCGTTCTTGTAGAATTTGTTCGTCATTCCAACCAGAATTATACAATTTTGGTGTTATTGCTTTTCTACAAGTATCGGCTTCGCTTTCTTTGTTCAATATTCTTTTCTTTATTTTTTCATTCATATTTTCATTTCTTTTTTGGTTCTTTTTTCGTCAATTTTTTTGGGTTACTGCTCTTGCCACTAATGGACAGTGCTGCCAAGTTCTTCTTGCTCTTCTTTCAATCTAAACTTGGAG
>JAIORE010000057.1 GCA_021108315.1 Candidatus Cloacimonadota bacterium | reverse complement strand
AGATAGGTACGGCATTTAGAACTTATCCAGATACATCAAATTAATGACACACCCAACAACTATGCAACAAGTTTAAATTTTCATTTTATGTATGGGTAGATTTTACAAATCAATATCTAAATTTTCAAAAATTAATTTATGGACGGATTCCGGTTCTCCCGGTTTCCGAAGATGAACAACTTTGCCATCACAAGTTGGAATTAATGTTGTAGAATAAGTATAGTTGGTTAGCGTTCTTCTTATTGAATCCCAAGATAGTGAGAAATTTTTTTGTCGAAGGGTAGGATAGGTCATAAATTGCTCATTTAATTTGATTATTATCAGAACAAATCTATAAAAAAACTTTTATGAATTTTGGGTGTATGCGTATTTTCAAACTTCTACAAAAAATAAATACTAATAAAAAACCCCGAGTTTAGTTCCCGAGGTTTTAAGTAAATTATCAATGTTATTTGATATTATTTTTCTTATTTCATCAAAATCATTTTCTTAGTAGCAGTATATCTACTTGACTTCATTTTGTAGAAATAGATTCCACTAACAACAGATTTACCATTGTTATCAGTACCAGACCAGATTACTGAATGATTTCCAACCTCAAATACATCATTAACTAATGTTTTCACTTTCTGGCCCTTAACATTATAAACTTCCACAACAACAAGACCATTTTCTTTTGTTGAGAAATTAATTTTTGTTTCAGGATTAAATGGATTTGGATAATTTGAACTGAGTTTTGTAACTAATTCATTTATTTCATTTTCATTAGCATCTACTTCAATTTCAAATACAATTTCAATAATTTCAGAAGAGCCATTTGTATAAACAGCTGATACACCAGCTGTATGTTGTCCATCTTCAAGTTCTTCGAATAAATATTCTGTATCTGAAATAGTGTCTGCTACCAAAAGATCATCAAGATAAACATTGTAACCAAGAAGTTCACGGGTTTCCCTTAAATTAGCAAAAACTTCAGTAACAATAGATTTTTTCAAGATAGAACCAACTAATCCACTATTATTATAATTTATTTTTGAATCATTTCTAGCAGAAAGAGTGATGTCACCCAGATCACTACCGTAAGCTCTAATTGTAAAATTATTTGGGAATCCGGCAGGACCAACATCAAGCCAATCATTTCCAGCAGTCCAATCTGCAATACCCCATTGAGTTCCTTCTTGGAATACATAAGGCTCATCTACACCATCATCTATACCAATAGCAGTAAAGATTTCTGGTGTACAAATACCAATAAAGAATCCGTTTGGAGCTTCTATTGCTTCTGGTAATACATAGTTGTTCCAAGCATCATCAACATTTGGTTGAGGAGCAGATTCATGAAGAAGTTGACCGGTATCAGGTATTCCCGATCCGTCTAACCCAAATATATAAATAATAGCTTCATTATGAGCAGCTTCAGAAGTTAGTAACCAAGTTACTTCATTGACAATGGCATTGCGGGGATGAGCAGCACCAAGAATAGCACTTGGATTAGCACCAAAACCTAACTGTCCGGTAACTATGCCATCATCATAACGGAATTCAGCTGCTGAACCAGCCCCTGGAGCATCCCATGTAATAAGAGCTGTGTCATTTGTAATGTCAGAAACTTCAAGATTGCTAGGAGGATTCATTACTTCAGTAAGCTCAGCTTCAATTGTTGCATCTTCATCAAATACAATATTACTGTCTGTATAAGAATTATAACCAGCCAATGATATATCAAGATTATAAGTAGCAAACCAAACATTTTCAATTATAGCAGAACCATCAGCACCTACTATTGCCTCATAAACATGTTCAGGGTTACCATCTTGAGCTGCAAAAATGATAGCTGCACCTTCAGCTGAGATATTATCATTTGTTGTTACAGCAAAAGTAGCTGTTCCAAAAACACCCTTCGCAACTGTATTAGAGAAAGTAGCTTCTGCTTCATTTTCGCCAGTGTAAACAGCAACAACAGCATAAACATAAACGCCATTAGCAACAACTCCAAAATTACTGTCTGTGTAAGAAGTATCAGTATAAGATTCAGCGAGAGGAACCCAATTAGCAGGATTTTCTATATGTTCTTCCAAAAGACGATAGATTTTATAAGATTCTAAGGCTCTGGTATTTCTATAATTAAGTAATTCTATCTTATTGAATTGTGGAGCTGAAGGTGTAATAGTTTTTTCTAAACTAGAACCAACTAATCCACTATTTGTATAATTTATTTTATAACTATTACCTGTTTTAAACTGCCTTACACTTTTTGCAGTTTCAAAATCTACCGAGAAACTTACTTCTCTTGTTCGAGTGTTAACTACAGAAATATCATCAAGATTCATCCAGAACATATCTGTAACATCAGCATGTTGCCAAGCAATGTAGACAGTTTGTCCTGCAAAATCTGCTAAACTAAGTACTACTTCAGTATATTCGTCTGTAGATAGTACTTCACTATGAATTGTGTTTGTAAAATCAGAAATTTGATCTCCAGAAGTTGAAACTTTTACATAGTATTGCTCGGCTGCCCAATCTGGATCTTGTGCTGCAACCCAGAAATGCAATTCAGATGATCCACCAATTGCCAGAGCTGGAGAAATCAACCAGTTATCAGGAAAAAGAGCTCCAACATCATTTCTATAAGATGCACTTGCCATACAATGAGCACTATCATTATGTCCGCCCCAATTTACTGAAACTTCCCAGTTATAGCCGTCTCCATCATTATCATTTATGTTCCATCCTTCGGGAAGTGTATCAGCATCAAAGTTTTCGTCAATCTCTTCACCAGATCCACTCCATGGAGCACTCCAAACTAAGTCAACCGCTGTGAGATCATCATTTGGAGTAGCTGTAACTGCTCCAGCAGAAACTGCAACTTCCATAACAATAATATCATCAACAACAAGATCAACATCAGCAACATCAATAGTAGAAACATAAACTTCATAACCTTCTGCATCAACTACTATGTCATAAGTATTATTAGTAAAAACTCCAGAGAGCAAATACATCCCATTAACATCAGTAACAGCATCATAATCCGCATAGCCTGTAAGGGTAACAACTGCACCTTCGATACCAACAGTAGGATAATCACTACCATAAACATAGCCGGATACCTGAACATTAGCAAGTTGTTCAATTATGATATCGACAGTTGTAGTTTCATTTTCCACAACAATAACATCGGTAGCTATACCATCAATATAACCAAGTTTTGAAGCTGTTAAACTAACAGTTCCTACAGTAACATACGGAAATGAATATTCTCCATTAACATTTGTATAAGTAGTAGCTGGTGTACCATCAATAACAACCATAACATCAGATAGAGGATTACCATCGCTGGTTACAACACCATCAATTGCACCCATTCCTTCTGTAATGAAATGGAAAGCAGTATTTGCAAAAGTATTTGATAGTCCACCATCTGTATAAACTTCGGCAGGATCAAATTCTACACTATCCGAATGTTTTTCAACAGATCTGTTTGGATGTGTATCATCTACTGTAAAATAGAAATGATCTGTAGATGCATAATAATTCTCATCCATTGGACGTTGAACAAGTACAATAATATTTCCACCACCATAAGCAAATGGAGGATCAACAGGAATATGGATAAAGCCATCACCAATTGTATAGTCAAATGGTCCGCTATAAACCGGAGTAAGATCTGTAGAAGGAACAAATCCACCTGTAAGATCTGTAAGAGCTGTTTCACCAACCCATACATTAAGATCAGAAATAGTTGGGATCTCTGTAAAGTTATAGAAGAAATCTATACCTGTAAGTACTCCACCTACTTGAATTTCTTCTGCAAAATAGATTTGTTCTGTAAGTGAATTTTTCCAATAATAATTTGCGGGAAGAGTATTGGCATGTTCTGTCCCGTCACCAATTGGTACAACAACTGTACCAGATGGTTGAACACTTATCGGTAAGATTGAAGTCATATCATTTTGATCACTAATATCATTAGCTACTTCAACTGATCCATAAATTTCAAAATTACCTGCTGAGGTAAAAGTTGTAGTAAATACATAGTCTAATTCCTCTCCAGCTTCAATTGAAGTTCCTACGGTACTACCGAGTTCTATATCATCACCATCAGCAACTTGCATAAGTTTTACAGTAAAATCAGTAACTGCAAAAGTTGAGTTATTGCCAACAGAAACAGTATAATCAATTGAATTACCTTCTGTCGGGGTTTGATTTCCACTGATTCCTACTGCACCTAAATCAATATCATCTTCACCCATCACAATAATTGGAGTTGTAATACTTGATGGAGTTACACCATCTAAACCATCAGAACCAACAACATTTCCATTTTGGTCATAGATGTAATATTCATTTTCATAAGACCAATTACCAGCAGTGTAAGCAGTAGTAATACCATCACCAGCATAAACAGTAAAAACATGAGATTCAGGACCTGAACCTTCAAGAATAGTAAGTTGAGATAATACAACTTCACCATTTACAAGAACATCAACCATTCCATCATTCCATCCATCTCCGTAAGTATCCCAGAGTTCTATTGAATAGTCAAATTGTGCAAATAAGTTTGCGAAACTCAGTAGAGCTATGATGCTCAGAAATAAAAAAGCTCTTTTCATTTTTTTCTCCCAATTTAAATCTAATTTAATTGTTTAATTTCTTTTCAAAAACCATAATTGCGATATTAACTGTTTAAAATTCATACTTTCTACGTTTTGATACACATTCTTTTATTATTTTGACATTAACAATTTTCATATTTTTACCTTATTATTACAAATTATTTCAAAAAATGAACTCAGCATATCAGTGTCAAATATTTTCTATCTTTTTGTAAAAGGTGTTTACACATTATTATCTTCATATTTGCAAAAGATAAGCTTATTATAATTTCTAAACAACTACAAGTAACCCCATTCCCTAGATATATAAATATGTATTTCCTACTTTCTGAAATAGTCAAAATCGAATTTATACGCAATTTTTGCTCCTTGAATAATAATAATTTTTTTAGATATTGTAATACTTAAATGGTTATATTCCAAGTGATCATTCATCTTTACTTTTAAAAATAAAAATTTCTTCACCTTTTTTTTGCATACCAAATTCACGTGCTTTTTTCTCAATGATTTTATTGCTTGATAATAGCTCGCTATTTTCTTTTCTTAGACGTTCATTCTCTTTTTCTAAGGCTATAATATTTTCTTTTAATTTAGCATTTTCTTTTCTAACAAAGTATTTTTGTAAAAAACTTGAACTATCAATAAATAGTATGTAAATAAGAAAAGATAGGACAAAAATGTATAGAATAATGTGCTTTTTTTTTTTATACATAATCAAGAATTACTGTTTTTTTATCATTGAAATCTTTTTCTTCAAAATCAATATAGTTTTGTTTAAATTGCTGATAATCACCAATTAACTTCAGATATTCCTCTTTTTCGCTTATAGGAAAATCCAGAACTTTTGTTTTATAATGCATCGGGAATATTATTGCCGGTTTCAGATAATCTACTATTTTTTTGGCTGTAACTGCATCAATAGTATAATATCCGCCCACTGGAATAAAGATCACATCAATTTTACCTAATTTAATCATTAATTCTTGAGAAAGCATATGTCCAAGATCTCCGCAATGAAGAAAAGTGCGTTCAGCAAGTTCCATACGAACCAATAAATTATTTCCTCGCTTTGAACCTTTTGTTTCATCATGCCAAACTGCAAAGGTTTCTATTTTTACATGATCAAATACAAATATTCCTTCTGATTTAACAATTTCCGGATTGCCTTTGATAATTCCAAAATTATTATGATCAAAATGATCATGAGTTGAAATAACAATATCTGCTGTTTCATTCTGAGGAACTTTGTAACCAATATCTGTAAAAGGATCAATGATTAATGAAACTTTTTCAGTTGAAATTTTCCACATTGAATGACCAAACCATTTAATTTTTAACATATTAACCTCCCATTTACGTGATCGAAAAAAATTAGCAACGAACTAAACAAACAAAACGAACAAAAAAAATTGACCTCAAAAAACACGGAGAAAAAAATAAGATTGGGTTTAAGGTTTCTTTTATTTCCTGTTTCCTGTCTCCTATTTCCATTTTCCTATCTCCTTTGCGGTAATTCTTGTTTTCACTATTTTATTATAAATTTTGCTAAAAAACTTTTGTTAATATACACTGCTTGGTGAGGACAAAGTTCATGGCAACACATACATTTGATACATTTTTCATAATCAATTTCTGGATGTTTATCACCCTTATTTAAAGTCATAGCTTGAACCGGACAACTTTGTACACAAACATTACACAAAACACATTTTCCGTTGAAATCAGGCTTAAATTCAAAATGTTTTTTAAAAAAATTCTGAAATATTTTGGGAGAATAAGAAAGTATTTTTACAAAAGCACTAACTTTTTTGATTTTTACATCTTTGAACTTAAAATCTTTCCATTCATTATCAATTTCGATATCATCTGGTAAGATATTATCAATTTCCATTGCTTTACTGATATACATTAATTGAGAATCCTTAAATCCAAACATCCGTGAAGCAATATGATCCAAGGCAGAAGCTTTTTCAGAAACCATCATTATTCCAAAATTTCTTGTTATTCCCGCAGAAGGACCTTCATCTTCCATTCCCCAAATTCCATCAAGAATATTCAAAACAACTTTTTCTCTCGCAATTGAATACAAATCTGTAATAACTTCTGAAAAATCACTAATTGTAGGGTAGTTTTTATGATAATCAGATTTTTTTAAACCGGGAATGATACCATATAAATTTTTTATTGCTCCTGTGTAATACATCAAACTATGAGTTTTATATTTTGGAAGATTAATGACTGCATCAGCTTCAAAGAAATATTCTGATATTGTAAACTTTTTATTTATAGAGCTATGTTTTGAAATTCTACCTTCACTAAAGTTTAACAGCTTAATATCGTATTTTTCACATAATTTCTTGATTCCGGTTTTTTCCCAAACAGTTCCCACAAAAACTGCTCCACCGGGGCTATCACCCAAAGCTACATTTTTATTGTTTTCTATTAATATTTGAATCAAGGCTTCGATGATAATTGGATGAGTAGTAACAGCAGCTTCCGGTTTATAAGCTCCCAGTAGGTTTGGTTTGAGAAGAACGTTTTTTTTATCCTTTATTTTTGAGAAGAAATCTATTTTTTGAAGTGTAATTTCCAGAAATTGCTTTATTTCGTTCAAATCATAAGTAATAATTTTTTGGATATAAACGTTCATTTTTAGTCACTTTTATCAGAATCAGTAGTTGAATCTCTTTCCTCTTCTTGGATTCGTTCAGAATCTGAATCACTTTCTACATGAAACATCTCAAAGTGTAAAGTTCCATCTTCGTCCCAAGCTTTAAATATTCCATTAATTTTACCATAGGAATACTGAGCATAAAGCTGCATTTGACCATTATTATACCAAGTTATGCAAGTTCCGTGTTTTTCACTTTTTAGAAAATAGAATTCAGATTTTTTTTGACCGGATTTATACCAAGTGTAATCATATCCGTCAATCATACCATTTTTGTATGATTTGAGAAATTTGATTTTGCCGTTTTCATAATAATCGTTTGCTGACCCGGTGAACAAAAAACCATTTTTGTAAACCAGATCATCCTGTTGAATAAGTTTTTCCCACAAAATGGATTCATTGAAATTCGTTTCATTTATGACATCAATACTGAATTCATCTGCTACAAGCGATGACATTGCAATAAAACAGAAAAAAATAAAAAATATTCTCATAATCCCTCCATTTTAAATAAGTTAAAATAATTATTAAAATGAATTCAATTATTCAAATTGACTGTTTATTGGTCAAAGGTTTTCAGAATTTTATTATCATTAGAAGTTTTTTTAACCACAAAAGGCACTAAATATTCGAAATTTAAGAAATAAAAAAGAATTAAGTTGCAACTACTATTTAGTGTCAATACCGTTCGGCACAGTATTTGCGATAATTTTGGAAATATTCTCGTAAGCTGG
>JAIORE010000051.1 GCA_021108315.1 Candidatus Cloacimonadota bacterium | reverse complement strand
TTCATAAACAGCGGATCAGTTGTCTTATCCTCTGTTAGCCTCTCCCCCTTAGAAAGCTGTTTTTGTCTTTTGAAGATTACACCTCCTTGATATTCAATACTGTTTTGAGATTATGACAGATGTAGTTAAAATTCAAGTAAAGAAAGCAGTTAAAAGAAAAAAATAAAGCAGGGTATGGAATAGACCTCTTTTTTTCTTTTAACTGCTATTTTTTTAACTGTATTAAGACAGTAAAGTTTGGATTAATAACAACCTGCAACGAAGCCGGGATACATAAGATAGGGCAGGCTCTTGGCGCAGGAGTGGAAGACCGGCAGGCTTTTTGCCGGGCTGCAACCCGAGCACAGAGACTTACCACAGGGGAAGCAAAAGAGATGTTCCAAAAGGTTTCTGGCGTATAGGGAGCGGAACATTGCGTAAAGTTTACATAATTCATGTTATGTAAAAGCGAGAGTGAGGGCAGTCTGGGTTGTTTTTTACCCAGACCATGTCTGATAATACGTATTATCGGATATGCCGAACGAAGCGGCCTTACGCAATGTGCAGCGACCGGTATGCCAGGAACCTTTTGAAACATCTCTTTTGCTGGGGGGCGGGCATATAAATAAGGCGGGCTGCCCTCGCAGGTGTCGGAACCCGCCATGCTTTTTGGCGGGTGTAGACCCGAGAAGGCAGACCATACATTGTTTCTATATAATCGGGCTGGCTTAAGGGCATATAATCAGGTTTTAATTCCTTTGCTTAAGCATTCCTTATCTAAAGAACACCAGTTAAAAGAAAAAGAAGGCTATGTCTATCCCCCAGGATGATACTTTGCATGGATCTCTTTTAAATCATTGATGGTTACATGGGTATAAACCTGGGTGGTTTCTAAGGATTTATGACCAAGCATCTCCTGGATATGCCGGATTGGTGCACCGTTTCTTACCATGTGCGTAGCACAGGTATGCCTTATGGTGTGGGTGGTTATGTTCTTTTTGATCTTTGAGAGTATGCCAATACGCTTTACCAGAACATATATGCCATTGGGCACCATCTTGTTACCTGAGCGGTTCAGGATCAGATAGCCGGGGTCTTCTGTTTTTATGTATTCACAGCGTATAAAGGCAATGTAATTTTGAACCAGATCACAGACCCTTTGACTTAAAGGCACAACACGATCCTTATCACCTTTGCCGTTGCGGATACAGACATAACCGGGCTTTAAATCCATATCTATTATTTTTAGATTGGCAAGCTCTGAACGCCTCATGCCTGTATCATAAAGGACTTCTAATACAACACGATCTCTGTAACCCTGGTGGGTTTGTTGATCGGGTGTATTTACAAGCTTTTTCATCTCATCAGGGCTTAAGATTGCCCTGGGCAGTCTTTTTGATCTTCTCGGGGGTTTTAGATGCTCTGCAGGGTTATACATAAGATAATCTTTCTTTTTAAGATGCCGGCAAAAGCTTCTGGCTATAATAATGAGCTTTTCCTGAGTACCATAACTTAAAAGAGTTCCTCTGGCTGTTAAACGGAACGCAATATCTTCCTGATACTCTTCCATCACATCCCGGGTGATTTCTTCAATGTTGTATACTTTTTCTTTTGTTAAAAAGTCAGCAAGAGACTTTAAACAATACTTTGTTCCTTTAATTGTATAAAACGGTGCACCCCTTACTCTTAACGCTTTTATGTATTGTTCAACAGCTTTATTTATCAACATTATCTTTTATTCCGGGATGGGCTTTGTTGTGGCTTTTCTTTATATCCACAGGGGTTACTTTTGTGTAAAACTGAGTGGTTGTTAAGCGTGCATGACCAAGCAGCTCTTTTATATAAACTATGTCTGCTCCCTGCTGCAGAAGATGTGAGGCACAGGTTCTGCGTAATGTGTGGGGAGACACAGTTTTTTTAATACCGGCAGATATTCTGTATTCTCTTAAAAATCCTCTTACACTACTTCCTGTCAGGGGTTTACCAGAATGATTTAAAAACAGGATTCTCTCTTTTTTGTTGGTTCTTGTCCACCAGGGTCTTATATGTTCCAGGTATTCTTTTAGATATTGCAGGGTATTTTTACCCAGAGGAACAACACGTTGTTTTCTGCCTTTGCCTTTACGGATGTAAAGCATTTTTTCTTGAAGTTCAACATGGTAGACCTCAAGGTTAACAAGCTCATTGATCCTGATCCCTGTAGAATACAACATTTCCATTATGGCACGGTTCCGGATGTGAGGTTTTAAAGATAAATTTGGCTGCTGCATCAAGAGGTTGATCTCTTCCATGGTTAATACAGGACCTATTTTACGATTCTTTCTGTTGGTCTCTATAATTGTGTCTGTGGGATTGATCAAAAGCTTGTGAGTATTTACCAAGTGTTCAAACAATCGCTTTACAGGTCTTAATCTCAAGGCTTTGCTTTCTTGAGCATAGGGCTTTTTCATTACCATTTCCTGATAATCAAGTATGGTTTGATGGTTTACCTTTCTTACATCAGTGATACTCTTTTCTTTGAGGTGTTTTATAAACCAGTTCAGGTTGTATACATAACTTTTAATTGTTGTATCTGCATAGCCAATGGCTTTTAGCTTATGTTTAAATTCGGTTATGATTACAATTATATCCATTACCCCTCTCCCCCCGGTCTTGTTCTCCTGCCTCTAACTCCAACTAGTTGGGTTTGTCTTTTAATGGCAGGTGTTTTACTCATTTTTATCAACCCAACTACTACCCTACTAGTATTCATTTTTACCCAACTAGTTGGGCAAATCACCCTCCTTGTTCATACGTTCTTTGATCTCTTCTATGGATGTCAGGTTTAAAAAGAACCGGTCATTATCTTCTCCCTGACCATTATAGTTAAGAGCATAAGCATACTCCTTGCCCCTTGAACCCATGCGCACACAAAGATACTCAAGCTCTTCAAGCTGTTTTATATGGGTCTTTATCTGCCAGTCACTCCAGTTCATTTCTTCTCTTATCTGCCTTCGGGTAAAATAAACCTCTTCTGAGGGGATACTGTTCTTTTTTGCTGTATCTTTGACCATTTTGTGTATGCTGTTAAGCAGTGTTCTTGAAGGTCTTGCAAGTTCATCAAGGCTTTGTCCTAAGACTTCATTTGCTATTTTATTTGCCTTTTCAATATCATCAAGAGTTACTTCAATGTATTTTACGACTTCTCCGTCAATATCCATTGTTTTAGGTTTACGCTGATATTGATGTAAAAATGTAATAACATCAATCAGCCCCAGGTACTTCTCATGATCTCTTCTGGTAATAATTGACCTGCTTGGATATGTGAGATATTTTGTAAAGTTATTTACCACTGCAATAGATTTTAATAGTCTCTGGGCTGTTTTATGCTTTTTAATAATGTGTTCTGTCTTTTTCTTTTGGGCAAGTCCTTTTAATGATCTTGCTTCTCGCTGTTTTTTATGGATAGCAGCTGTCATTTTAGAAGACTCGTCTATGGATAAAAACAAAAATCTTGAAGCTGTCTCCTGGTCAAGGTCTGCCGAGGTTGTGGTCAACATGACCACAACAGGTCCTTTAACAGTATAATCTTCTGTTTTCATTTTACCTGTGCCAGGGTCTTTGCCTGTGGTTGCAACCGTGATCTTGCCTGATGACTGGATATTGCGGATACTATAAGCAGCACCACCCATGCCCACATCTTCTTCAATGGCTAATATCTTATGCACAAGAGAGTCTTCTTCTTTATAAAAAAGAGACTGATCAGTCACACGGGTATATTGCTCATAATCCTCCTCTGGCATTAAAGAGAGAATGGCATTCTGTATTGTTGATTTGCCTGCAGAGCTTCTGGACTGGATTAAAACTGATATGGGTTTTACAAGCTTTCTGGAGGTAGCGCTAAGATAACACACAAGTTTATTAATCTCTTCACCCACAACACCCATAGTTACAAGATCAGATAAAAGCTCTTGTGTCATGTCAGGGCTTTTTAAAAACTTCATGGCAAGATTGATCTCTTTTTGTGTTGCCTTTGGTTTATCAGGCTGTTCTTTTTGATTAAAGTTCTCACAATGGATCAATACCTTGCCCATATCTTCTCTTATAAGGGATTCTTCTGCTTTAAACAGGTCAGCACAGAGCTTGGCAAACCATATCCTTGATCTTGAAGAATAAAGATCAATGGTGCTGAGTTCAAAGGGAACACTGCCTTGGACATCTATTGAAGCTTTAATAGTGACTTTAAGTTGTGTATCGCCTCTTTGTATGCCTTTAATCTGGTATTGCCTGTCTGCATAGCCCACAATAAAGCCATGGTCTGTTTTTTTGTACAGGGTCTTTTTATGGGCAGAGAGCTTGTCTGATTGTTCAAGAGACTTTGGATTTGCTTTTTTTAACAACAACTCAAACTCTTGAGGAGTATGGCTATTAAAAAATAAATTAACATCCTTTATTGGCAGATCAACAATAAAGGCTTTGATATCTTTTTCTTTTAACTGCTGTTTAACTGTCATGGAAGCTCTCTTGCCTGCATCATCAGCATCAAACACAAGATAGACTTCTTTTATCTTGCGGTTAAAATAAAAAATATGATCATCTGTAAACCCGTTAGTACCATAAATGGGCATTACGTTTTTAAACCCCTGGTCATAGAGGGTTAAGGCATCAATAATGGATTCTGCAAGGATTATGGTTTGTGATCGTTTTGCAGCCTGGCGGTTAACAAGACCGCATCGACTGCCTGGCAGATACAAATGGCTGATCTTGCAGTTTTTATCAATGTTCCTGCCATAAAGACTCACAGCTACTCCATTGGGATCATACAAGGGGAACACCACGCAGTTTAAAAATATCTCCTTGCCTTTGCTGTTTAAAATACCGATCTTTTTTAATGATCTGATTATCTTGTCATCTTCAGGCAGGATGTTTAAAAGGCTGCCATTGACAAAGCCTGCAGCAAAATCCTTTATGGATTGATTGTCTGTAATGCCTCTGCTTTTTAGATAATCTAATCCTGACATATCTTCTGTAAATGTATGCTGGTAATAGGATACCACGCGACCTAAAAGCTTTTGTTCTTTTACGGTAAGAGTCTCTTTGGATATTTTTCTTTTAACTGCTGTTTTTTTAGCTGAAGAATCATGCTTTTTTACAGAGGCTGTAAAATCCAGGTTAAAATATAATTTATCAAATTCAAAGATATCTCCACCACGGTTGCAGCCAAAGCAGTTAAAAAGGTTCTCTTGCGGAGTTACTATAAAGGACGGGGTTTTGTCTTCATGATCCGGGAACGGACACCGGCAAACATAGCCCTTACCGTTCTTTTTAAATGTGCTGCCTGTGACTTGTTCAATATAGGTCTTAAGGTCAACACCGGTTTTTATATGCTCTATTCTTGATGGGTCTATCATTCTCAAATCTCCCTTGTCTCAATCTCTTAAACATAATATCTCTTAAATGGTTCAGGGCTTGTCTGAACTGCACAGGGTTAACCAAAGCATGACCGTTGATATAGGCTTTATCATGTCTTACAAGGTCATCTCCTTCAAACATAAAAGATGCTATCTGTTTATGGTTGAATCTGATCTTCTCAAGGTCACTGCCCATGCAAAGATAAAATGCTCCCCTGAAGATATCTGTTGTCTCAAGGCTGCTCATTAATAATCACCTCCTTTCTTTGGATTGATTTTTTAAGGAAGATGCGATAGAAAAGAAAAGCGGTTGCAAAGGGTTTATTCCTTTTGTAATCTCTTTCTTTGGCCATCAACTGGTTAACTTTACCCGAGTTTTAGTTGATGGCCTTTTTTTTTAAAATCTTCTTTTAAAAAACCTTGTCAAGTAGTTTTTGCATTCATATTACATATTGTGTATAATACCTTTTACGTATCTATGTCAAGTGCATTTTTAAACCTTATGGTATAATAGGAGAAAAAATATGATTGAGGAGTTTGAAATTATCATGGTAACGAACCAGTTGCGTAAGAAATTTGGAATCAGAATCAAAGAACTCAGGAAGAATAAAAGATGGACTCAAAAAGAGTTGGCAAATAAACTTGATGTGCGTTTCCCGCAACTGAACAAGTATGAATGCGGTCTTCATACACCACCAATAGACAAGCTGATAAATTTGTCTGAGATTTTTGATACAACCATAGATTATCTTTTGACAGGCAACAGAACTGACGAAAAGCCATTACATAATCTGAGGCTGTTGGAACGATTGCAGGCACTTGAAGAATTTGATAATGAAGACCAGGGAGTCGTCATTAAATTAATCGATGCCATGATTGTTAAAAATAAAGTCGAAGGGGTCATAAAACCCTTTGAGAAACAGGCAGGTTAATTATGCCAACAGTTTTAAGAATAGGTCCCTACAGATTTTATTTTTACAGCCATGAGTCAACCGAACCACCTCATATTCATGTTGACCGGGATAATCAGACATGCAAATTCTGGCTTGAGCCACTTGCCCTGGCAAGGAACCTGGGATTTAGTGCAAAAGAACTCCGCAGCATTGAGGCATTAACAATTGAACACTCACAAGAAATATTGGAGGCATGGTATGAGTATTTCTGATATTAAACCAGGAGAAAGCGTTAAAACCGTATATTTTACAAATGACACCTTAAGTGTTGATCTAAATGATGGTCGTACCATCACAGTCCCTTTGGCATGGTACCCCCGGCTACTTCACGCCACTCAAAGTCAGTTAAAAAATTGGGAGGTCTGTGGCGGAGGCTTTGGCATCCACTGGCCGGATATTGATGAAGATTTGAGTACAGAAGGCTTGCTTAAAGGGCATCCTGCTCCCAGAAAAACCTTTACTAATGTTGCTTAGGATTAGTTTTTGTATAGTACAGGGCGATACGGTCAGATTTGTAAGGTTTTTACCAAGAGCTGACATTTATAAATATTTTCCTTAACTGTTATTGAAACACATGACAATAATTAAGTATGATGTCTCCGGAATTTCCCGGAATTTTTGTTTTAATCCTTCATAATTTTTTTTATCTGTAATGCAATGGACATCAATATTAAACCATATCCAACAAAAATAAATTTTCTTCCAATGAATACGAAGTCTTGACTGGGTTGATACTTCATTAATAAAAGAATATTGATCAATACTTCTTCACCTTGAGTACAGTATAAAACTGTTGTACCAATAGAAAGAAAACAAACACCTAATGCAAAACAGGTAATTCTATTTTTTAACGTGTTATTATATTTTTGATCATAAGAAAAAGCACAAAATCCTGACAATAAAAATAATAGAAAAATATTAATTATTTGAAACATAACAATAAAAATACCTACAAAGAATAAAGTAAAAAGGCAATTGCTTTAAAAATGTAGAAGAAATTATGGAAGCTATTATTTGTTTTAAAATAAATGGGCATAAATTACTCCCGGTGGTATTTGATTTCTTCTAAGGCTCTCTAAAAAACCTCTTAGTTCCTCAATAGATTCTGAAGCAGACCTATTTGCCTCTGGGTTTTCAGTGCATTCCGAAACACATAACGTTACACCTATTGCGGTATCTGTGTCAGTAATTATTTTACAGTATGGTATTAAGCTCGGACATCCAAAATAATACGCTGCTCCAGCAACAATCAAATCTATTATTGTTGACTTGATGATTACATCGACAGAACAACTCACAGCACAGTCAACACATGGATCACTAATAAGTTCTTCTAATTTTCTAAGCTCTTCATCCAATCGATTTAGAAGTGGTTTAGGAATTTCTTCTCGAATATTAATAATCATTAATCCAGCTGAGTCTGTATTGTTTAGTGGGTTATTCAGGCAATAAACAAAAAGGTTTATCCCTCCTGCTTGCCCAATCGGATCATGTCTTAAGTATCTTCCGGTTTTGGGGTCATAATGCCTCCACATGTTGTAATGTAAACCGGTTTCTTGATCATAGTACTGTCCTGCAAATCGCAGGTTATTCTCAACTGTGGATGCATCATCGACCTCAGCTCTACCAAAAGAATTGTATTTTGCTGACCAAACAACCTCCCCATTTCCTACTGTCAATTTTTGAGGTGTCCCCAAATGATCTGTTTGATAATAAAAATATTCATCTCCAACCTTCATAAACAGCGGATCAGTTGTC
>JAIORE010000098.1 GCA_021108315.1 Candidatus Cloacimonadota bacterium | reverse complement strand
AAAATTATAAGTAAAAAAAGAAAAAAAGAATTTTGTCTTGAGACTTTGAAATAAAATTTTGATAACAAATTTATTATATTTGATGAAAATGTGACTTGGTCACCTATAATTTACGCTATCAATAAACTACCAGATCAGTCTCCCAACTTAGGAAAGGATATCCACTGTTGTATTGAACAAGTATTTCCCAATCATCATCTGTTCCGTTTATAGTTTCATCTATAAAATCCCAACCTGCATCGGTGAATGTAGAAAGTGTTTTCATTTCGGCAGTTGTTTTTCCTGTACCTCCTTCACTTGTATCTTGATTTGATGTTTCTGTATCCCAAAAGCTGTTATTCACTGAAGAAGTAAAGGTATCAATTCCAACCAAACCACCGACATAGTTACTTCCACTCACACTTCCGGTGCTGTAGCAATTACTGATGGAAGAATTATTATATCCTACCAAACCACCAATATTATTATATTCATACACACTTCCTTTGCTGTAACTGTTATTCACTGATGAAGAAGAAGAATTCCTTCCCATCAAGCCACCGACATGATCATGTCCATTCACACTTCCAGTGCTGTAGCTGTTATTCACTGATGAAGAAGAAGTATTCCTTCCCACCAAACCACCGACATAATCAATTCCGATAATATCAGCATTTTCAATACCCAAGTTAGTAACTTCTCCTGTATAAACATAACCGAAAAAACCGATATAATTAGTAGAAGGATGGTTTATATGAAGATTGCTGATAATATAACCTGAACCGTCATATTCTCCACTGAAACGGGTAGAATTATTTCCGATAGGAGAGAATCCGGCTCCACTGTTCCAGTTCTGGGTGTCTGCGGCATCAATATCTGCTGTTTGGAGGAAATAAGAATCCCAAGATGTGTCGTTTGTGCTTACCCACAACAAATTATCGAGCGTTGCAATTTGGTACGGATCTCCTGAAGTTCCTGCTCCGGTAGGTTGTACACCGTCTGCGAATAAACCGATACTGATAAAAAGTAAGATCAATAGTAATAAGTTTTTTCCCGATAAATCGGGATTAATCAAAGATGTTAACATAATTTTCACTCCGTATTTTTTTTGAATTACTTAATTTATTTCGGATTGTTTGTGTCAAGGTTGGTTTAAAAGAAAAAGGGAAAATAGGAAATGGGAGATAGGAGTTAGAAAGAAAATTAAGAGTTGAAAGGAAAATGGGAAAAGAAACTGCCAATTCTTAACCAAACATTTCATTTAACCAAGAAAAGAAACCCTCTGTCCTGCGGACATCTCTCCTGCACCTATATCGAACATACTTTTGTGAAATTTTGAAATAATCTGCAGTTCAATATATGTGCAGGAGAGACAAAGCCAGCCTTTACAAGGAAGGTGGATGCGAAGCAGATGGAAGGTTTCTTACAATAAAAATACTCAAATCGCACTCACTTTGTTCGTAGCAACTCGAGTATTTTTATTCACATCTTGTTAATCCCTTAATCATAAAAATCAAGGTTCAGACATTTCTTCTTCTTCTCTTCTATTTCCTTTTTCCTATTTTCGTTCTTATTATTTCCGAAGAACTCTTCACATAATAAAACTTCTTGTTCTCACTTATCGGAACACTCCAATTTTCTCCACTAAAAATTCCCGTAAGGTCTTCTGTAAATGTACCATCGGGAGTATCTGATGAGAATATTTTGTAGGAATTGGCATTCGTTACTTCATCCCAATTTATCTGAACTTGTGCTCCTACAGTTTCTATTGTTACATTCTGAGGAATATCAAGATTTCCAAGAATATTCAAGGTTACAGGGATGATAATTCCAGGTTCATCAAGATCGTTGCTGGTGATGATTATATTTGCAGAATATTCTCCGACATCATAGCCTTCTGTACTAAATTCAAGAGTGATATTGTCAGTTTCACCATTTACACAATTTCCAGAATCAGAATTAGCAACTAACCAAGGATTTTGCTCAATCGTTATTTCTCCACTAATATCGTGAGGAGCAGAGCCATAAGCATCACCTGAAAGAGTCCAATTTAATATCATATCACCTGAAAAACCTGAATCTACTGATACATTTACTGTAGAAGCTGCACTTTCTCCATCATAGATATTGCCATATCCTCCATTATTATCTGTCCAAGTTATCAATGCTCCATTACCGGTGTTAGCATTTGTTTCCATTGCTCCCCCGCTACCTCCGCTAAAATTTGTTGAACTATTAACGTTAACACCATCAGGAAAATTTATTGTCGCTTCATCAAACCAGTCTCCGTCTGAGCTATTATTGTAAATTGTAAATGTAATATCAAAAGTGGTTTCCTGAGAATAATAAGCTACATTACTTTCAAAGGTCGAACCGGAAATATCTCTTCCTGTCTTGAGTCTGCTCTCTGTATATTCGATTTCGATGGAATAATTTAGATTAGAACCAAAAGAATCTTCATTGGAGATATTAAGAGTTTGTGAAGATGATCCACCGATCATTAACGTTTCTTGCAATGAAGTAGGATTTACAGCAATATCCTGTTGCGTTGCCTTTCTGCCAATAATAAACTGACTAAAAGAATCAATATTATCACAAGTTGCACTGTTTTCAGCAGCATTTACCGAACTCGCTAAGGCTACAGATGTCCAATTTCCATCTGCACCAAATGAGCGTTTGTATAAAGATATCTGATACGGATTGTTTTGATCTTCCATCGTGATATCTTCGTTTACTGCAAAAGTGATATTTGTTTGGAAAGTACCTGTTTCAAATCGGTTTATACTCCAATATTGAGAATCGAAAGTTTCATCAAGTTCTGTTGGATTCATATTCGGATCTGCATTTAATTTGGTAACAGTAATCGAAGCACCGTTATTAGAATTGAAATCCATAGAGACACCTGTATCTGTGAAAACGACAGTTCCGGTTGTTTCAGTTTGGGTGTCCGAATAACCACTCCCAAATGGAATGGTAGAAGTTATCCAATCTGAATTATTCATATTCATTAGTGTTCCGTTGTTATTTTCAGTCCAATCTGAAGCAATTGTTCCCGATCCATCATTCAATTGCCAGTAACCCAAAATGCCAATTTCGTTGCCCGTTAGCGAAAGATTCATATTTTCACGAATTTGCTGTTCTGTCCTCACGACATTCCATAATCTAATTTCATCCATTAGACCTTCATACAATAGTGTGTTCGGATGATATGTGCCACCTCTTCTACCGATATTTACATTATCAAAAACGGAATAAACAATATTTCCGCTACCAGCCTGAGTTTTTTCTATACCATTCACGTATATTTTC
This sequence comes from Candidatus Cloacimonadota bacterium, assembly GCA_021108315.1. Classification (GTDB taxonomy): domain Bacteria; phylum Cloacimonadota; class Cloacimonadia; order Cloacimonadales; family TCS61; genus JAIORE01. Next base: position 4,815 of record JAIORE010000098.1, on the reverse strand, counting down.
AATGTACTGTTATCATACACTGCCGCAAGGTGATTCCAACAATTTAAGGTGAGTCTTTCATCAGAAATAATAGTTTGATTTGAACCATTGTGAGCGGAAAAATAGACATCTTCATTATAGATATAGAGTGCATATCCATCATCTCCTCCACCGTTTTCATCGTGCATAAAAATCACCTGATTTTCAATTATGTTATTTGGTTTTATCCAGACTTCAATTGTAAAATTGTTTGCAGGTCTGAGTTCAGAATCGGAAGAAACTATAACATAATCATCAATTCCATCAAAATCCAAAGCATATCCAGGGGAGGTATCCGGTGGTGCTATTTTGCTGATTATAAACTGTCCTTCAACAACCATCGAGTTAAATGTTACGGAATTTGATGAAGAATTCACTGCGTCTGCTTCGGCAATTTTAGTCCAACTACCGATTGCATTTGTCTCTCTTGAATATAACTTATATAAATGTGGAACAAGTTCATCTTCTGAAGTGATATTTTCCGGAAAGATAAATGCAGCATCTGCATCCCATGTTAGATCATCAGTATGAATTATCCAATATTGATCTTCATAAATATTATCACAATCCGGTAAAACATTCGGTGCAACATCTATTTTGGATGCTGTAACCACAAAGATTGCTGGCATAGAATTAATTGATATGGAATAATCCGTTCCCGGGAATGAGTATGTGGTAGGTCCGGTAAATACATGATAGTGAGCATTACCTTTTCCAAAAGGAGCTGTGGAAGTAACTCGACTTGCTCCGTAATTAGTTCCGGGAGTATCATAATTTATCCAATCAATCAGATCAGTTCCCGATGATTCATTGAACTGGAAATATGAGATCAAGTTCGGTTCATTGGCTGGAGATACAAGATGTTCACTTTCGTAAATCTGAACGAAATTCTTATCAGTATTCCAAATCCTAACCTCATCAAGTGAACCGCTATAATAATCTGTCATATGAGGAAGTATTCCCAATCTGCCTCCAAGCAAACTTACCGGTACTGCAAAATCATCTATATTAGTAGAATAATTGGTCTGATATTCATCATCAACCAAAAGTTTTATCTCATCTTCCGCCTTTATAGCAGCAAGATGATGCCACTGACCATCATTGTATGAATTTACTGTCGTTACATCATAGCTTCCGACATATGCAGGTTCTCGATGCATAAAACGAATTTTTCCATCGGATTTCATTTCTATTTGTAGTGAATTATATATCGGAGTTGCAGCCTGATATCCACCAATTAAAGTTTGATCAACCGTTGAGGAAGTTTTGAACCAGGTTTCAATAGTATAATTTCCGGTTATGTTATGCTCTCCGAGATCAGTGTAATCGTCAGTTCCATCGAAAGACAGTGCTGTGCCGGGAACGTGATCTGTGCTGAAACCTTCTATTTCAATATTGTCTATTTCCCATATTCCGGCTCCAATCCATTGAATATAATCTTCGTAATAAAATGATATTTTTACCCAGGAATATCCGTTTGTGTAGGCAGTAATATCGTATGATTTATGTCCATAGGCATCATCAGCAAAAGCTTCTAGAGTATGAGTTCCTGCAGAATTCCTGATTTGAATTTCACAATCTGCATATCCATAGGCATTATCAATAAAATAGTGATCCATCTTTAGAAACACATTATCATAGTTGGACATAGATATTAAGGGAGATGTTATCCAACTTTTTGTACTATAATTTTCTCCGTTCACCTCGTATGGTTCTACATCAGTAAACATATAATTACCGGATGAACCCGGGAATTGGTTATAACTTCGAGTATCCCAAATATTACCAACTTCCGAGTCATTTTGCCAATGAAATGTTACATCCCATTCAGAAATGCTTTCACAATTTTCAAAATAAATTTGTTCGTAGCCGGCAAATAAAAGGCTGATAAAACTAACCAAGCATAAGATAATCAATAACTTTTTCATAATTTCCCCCTTTTTTTTAATTTAATATCTGTTTTGCGATTTTTGTTAATGGATAATTTGTCATTGATATGTGAATTCTTGGCTCTGCAGAATATTCATTTTGTAGATTATCTACATTGTTCACAAAGAATTCCGTCTTTGGATTTCCTATGATAATTGCTTTGAGTAAGGCAATTTCCGAATCATCCAAAATTTTCAAAATGGCGATCTCCATCTTGTTTGAAGTCAGTAAACCGGAAACTTCCGAAAGTGAAAGTGCAAAATAGATACTGGAATTTACTTTTTCAGAAAATTCGCTCAACTCCTCAGCATCTACGTTGTCGAAATTGTACATTATAATATTCATTGATCCTCCTAATTATTTATATACTTTTTTATTATATCTATAAAGAAAGCAATATGAGCGCCAAATAAGTTAAGTTACTATTTGTAAAACAGTTAAGAAATGTGAATTGTATTTGGATTTTGATATTGGATGTTAAAATGCAAGAAAATGTCGAAAACGACAGTGAAATTTGATGTTTATTATTTAATATTGAATATTTTGGGGTGTTCTTTGAACTGAGATAGTTATTAACACGGTGTTTCAATGATTATTGTAATTATTATTTATTTAATCAGATAATTTATAACAAAAGAGTCGAAAACAACACTAAAATTATAGTAAATGCAATTTAAAGTAAAATATAATGGAAAAAACCTGAGTTGAAGGGCTTTTGAAGAGATTTGAAGAAATGTCGAAAATGACAGAAAAAACAATGAATAATGAAGAAAAAGAAAGAAATGTAAGAACTGGGATTTACAAGATTTAAGGATGATTAGGATTAATCCGAGAATAAAAAAAATAAAAAAAATAAAAATTCAAACAGGAATTAAAAATTACCACAAAGACTCTGAGAACGCATAACAATATTAAATATTCATTTTTTTATCCCATATTTGATTATTCTTCGTTCAATAGCTTTGGGTTTGATTTTAAGTAATTTTGCTGCTTTTGCTTGATGAAATCCGGTAACTTTGAGAGCTTTTATCACCATTTGTTTTTCCAGATTATCAAGTGGAACAATTTTATCATTACAGTCTTTTTCTACGCTGGATTTTGGGATATTGAAATGAACTGATTTTAAAGTTGAAGAGTTTCCCATAATAATCGCTCTTTCAATCAGGTTACGCAATTCTCTAATATTTCCGGGAAAATCATAACTCATCAATTCTGATTCAGCTTTTCTTTCAACTTTTGTAATTTTTTTATTCAACTGCTCACCAAATAATTTCACAAAATGCTTTAATAAAAAAGGAATATCAGAAATTCTCTCTCGCAGTGGTGGAATATTGAGAACAAAAGCTGACAGTCTATGATACAGATCTGTCCTGAAATTGCCAGCTTCTACCGAACTTAGAAGATTTGAATTTGTTGCACTTATAATTCTGATATCAATAGGAATCTCTTTATGAGAACCAATTCTTATTATCTTCCTTTCTTCAATGGCACGAAGCAATTTTATCTGAAGGTTTTCTGGTAATGTCCCAATTTCATCAAGAAATAAAGTTCCTTTATCAGCAATCTCGAACCAACCTGGTTTATCTCTATCTGCTCCGGTAAAAGCATTTTTCTTATGACCAAAGAATTCACTTTCAAAAAGGATTTCCGGTATAGAAGACACATTTACAGCACAGAAATTACCTGTTTTACGATCACTAAAATCGTGTATTGCTCTGGCAATTAGTTCCTTTCCTGTTCCACTTTCTCCGGTAATTAGAACAGTAGTAGATTCGGTCTTTGCTACTTTGGAGATCAGATTAATTATCTTTTTTATCTGCACGCTTTCACCGACGATGGTAGAACCTAAGGTCTTTTTCAATTCTCCAGAGGCAAAATTGTAATTTATTTCACTTCTTCGAAGCTCTTCAAGAGTATTTTCTAATTTGATTTTCTGTTTCTCAATTTGCTTATTTTTGTTTTCCAGTTCAATTGTTTTTAAACGATATATTTCAGCTTCTTTTTCCTTTAGTTTGGTATCAAATATAGTTTGCATCTCTGCTAAATTTTCGGAAAACTCTTTGCGGTATAGTTTTTCATTTAATTTGATAAATTTCTTACGATAAATATTGCTTTGAGAATTATCTTTTTTCTTATCCCAGAATTCAATATAGCTTTCATAAATATCTCGTTCTTTTTCTGGTAAATTGAAATCTTTCGACAATTTCAAACTTTCCTTTAGATATTTTTCTGCATTTTCAAAATAGTCAGTTTTTATCAAAACGTTGATTATACAATTTAGAATATTTATTAGTGAATAAGGATCATTAAAGGTTCGTCTTAATAATTCAGATTTTTTGTAATAATCTAGAGCCTCCGATAGTTCATTCATTTCCAAATATAATGAACCGAGATTAATATAAACATTTGATTCCTGAATTCTAAGCTTCAATTTTTTATTAATTATTAAGGCTTGATTATAATATTCTAAAGCTTGCTCATAGTCCTTCATCTCTTTGTAAATTATTGCAATGTTACAATGTTACATAGAGTTATTGCAATTTTATCTTCAGCATCTGCTGCTCCCTTTAATTTCAATGATTTTTTATAATACTCCAGTGATTTTGTAAATTCATTGAGCTCGTGATAAATATTTGCAATATTGTTAAATATAGTTCCCGATAATGCTTTTTTTCTTCATAATCTTCACTTTGGTCGTTTTCAAGATTGCTAATTGCATTTAGATATGATTCTAATTCTACTTTACGAAGTTAAATTGATTCAATTATCCTCTTGTTTTCTATAATTTAAATCAATATCATATTTTCTTTTTCCTGTTTATAACGGATTTTGGGGTTAGAATAATATAATTCTTTACGAAGTAATTCT
>JAIORE010000264.1 GCA_021108315.1 Candidatus Cloacimonadota bacterium | reverse complement strand
TGTTCCTTCTCTTGAAATTAAGAGAAGGACAGCAGGATGAGTTCATTGAGAAAAATAAACAGATCATCATAGTTTATAAAAAAATGTACTTTCGCAAATCATATCATTAATCTTTCCAATAACTTAGATAGAATAAACGAACTGAGAAATGTTAGTAATTCACATAAAAGAAATTTTGAAGATAGATTTTATCATCAGAAAAAATAATGAATATAGAAGAAATGAGTTTGAAAGAAAAAATGAAATACAATTAGGTGATTTGAACCTGAGTATAGTTACAAAGGAAGACCTCATTATTTCAAAGCTTATTTGGGGTTATAAATCTAAATCTGAACTTCAAAAAAAAAGATATTGAAAATTTGTTGAATTCCGGTTATGATAAGGAATACATGGAAAAATGATTGCAAAAATTAGATTTATTCAATTTCTTTGAAGGATATATAGATGCAAGATACTTCAGAAAAGATGCAGAACTTGTATCACTCTTTATTAATGAAGAAAAGCGGACAAGAACGTTTATTGATGGGCTTTTCTATGTTTGAATCTGCTCGTAAGTTAATTATGGCATCTTTTCCTTAAAGAGTTATCAGAAAAAGAGAAAAGAATTCTTTTGTTTAGAAGAATTTATATAAACGATTTTCAAAATAGTGAATTCCAGAGAATTATTGATTATCTCAATGATGCTTAACAGACAGAAAGGAAAAACGAAATGGCTTGGGAATTGAAGCTATCTGACCCGAAAAAGATGAAACCACTAATTTCACAAATTAATACGAATTAACACGAATAAAAGGCATATTTCTGTAAAAATAACCAATGATATTAGTGTCTGCTGGTTCAATTATGTTAATTGAAACATTCATTTAAAATATTTAGATCAAGGAAAGCATTATGGAAACAACACATATAAAATGTCATTCCAATGCTAATGGCACTGTAATGCTTGATGTTCCAACGAAATATAGAAATTAAGACTTGGAAATTTTAATAGTGATAAATGAAAGAAGAAAAAATTATTCCTTTTCATAATTAACTGGTAAAATTGAGTAGAAAGGGGATCCGGTTAAAGTACAAAGGAAAATTCGTGATGAGTGGTAATAGGTTTCTTTTAGATACAAATTGCATTATCAATCTCCTGAACGAAACCTCGAAAGATCTGATTTTAAATCTTGAGAAAGCAGATTTTTTTATAAAACATGATGTTCTGTTTATTTTCCTCAATGAACTCATCCTACTGTCCTTCTCTTAATTTCAAGAGAAGGAACATGAGAAAAGCAAGAAGAATAAAGAGAAAAGTCATCCCTCACCCAGCACTTAAATCTACTAAAAGATAAAATTATAGGAACAATGCATAATTTTAGTGCAGAACTATGGACTGAGGGTGAGTTTGAAAATTGAATTCGAAGTGAAAAATATTAGTAAGTATTCTTCTGTTAACTTTTTCTTCAAGCCAAAAGTGTAGAAAAAGAATATGCTCAAAATTTCTAATCGCATAGGACGAATTAATTCGAATTCCTGTACAAATCGTTAAAACTTCAAAAAAGAAAAAGATACTAAAATTTAAAGATAACCAAGATCAAATTAAATTTTTCATTTTAAATTTTATATAATTATTTTTAGGAGTTAACTATGTTAAGGAAAATAATTCAAGCAAGGTCTGAAGAATATTTATTACACATACCTAAAGAATACATTAATAAAAAAATCGAAATTCTGGTATTACCCTTTGAAAATGAGTCAAAAAATTCGAACCAAGATATAATAATAAAAACGGCAGGTATCATAAAAAATAGAAACATTGATCCTAATCAAATGGCAAAAAGAAATTAGAGCTAAGTGGGATTAGTTTCAATGAAATATTTAATTGATAATATCATTTAAAGGGTGAATCTATTGCTACGGATTTCATTTCCAAAAATATAAGTAATTCCGCTATTTCAAGAATTACATTTATTGACGTCTTATCATTTGATTTTACACAGGATGAAGAAAAAACAGTTAAAAAGTTTCTCAACAATTTTCAGATTATTGATACTTCTGAAAAAATTGCTTTACAATCAATAAAAAACAGAAAAATAAAAAAATCAAAGTTCCAGATAATATTATTGCATCAACTGCTCAAATTAACAATTTTGTTTTAGTTACAAGGAATATATCTGACTTTATATCGTTGGATGTTAACTCGTTAGATATTTTTTTAGTATAATAAATTTTGAATCACTGTAAAATTATGAATAATACAGAAATAGATTAAAGTTATATTGAAAATTATTTAATTAGAACGAATAAAGGAAAACTTTAAAAAACCACATGTTATATACTCAAAAAGATATCAGAGAAGTAAAAGAAATAATTCAAAAAGTTTTAAACCCTGAAAAAATTATATTGTTTGGTTCCTATGCAACCGGTAGAATTAATGACGGAAGCGATCTTGATCTAATGATTTTAGTAAAAGATGAATTAACAAGAAAAGAAAAAAGAGCAATGTTGTTTAGTTTAAGAAGTTTATTTTTTGATAATGATTTTGAGGTAGATTTAATACTAAATAGCATTAATAATTTTAATGCCTTCAAAGAATATATTGGTAGTATCTATTATTCAGCATCACGTGATGGTAAAGTCCTATGGACGAAAAATTAATTCTTTTAGTAAATCTGTGGCTCATAAAAGCTAACAATGATTTGGCAATCTATTGAAAATGAATTTAATTCAAATAAACCTGTTACGGATGTTATTTGCTTTCATGCTCAACAAGCAGCAGAAAAATTTCTGAAAGCGTATTTAGTATTTAATCAAATTAATTTTTCAAGAACACATGATATTGGTAAATTGCTTAATCTTTGTGCAAAGAAAGACTTAGCTTTTTTAACACTAAAACCAACAATTGTTCTTACTGATTACGCTGTTGAATTAAGATATCCAGACGATTTTTATATTCCTGATATTTATGAAACAAAAGAAGCGTATGATTTAGCAAAGCGTGTAAAAAACTTTGTAGTTTCAAAATTGAAATGTAAGAATGTATAACAATCAATGTAAAATTAAAAATGTAAAATGTAAAATTATGAAAAATATAGAAATTGACTTAAAATATATTGAAACAAATCAAATTCTTAAGAAATCTTTAGATTATGCTATTGAAATAGTAAATTATTGTAAGATTCTCAAATATAAACACAAAGAATATAGTATAGCAGATCAATTGATTCGTTCAGGAACTTCAATAGGTGCAAATGCAAATGAAGCAGTTATTGGAAGTTCCAAAAAAGATTTTACAAATAAAATGAATATCTCCTTGAAAGAAGCTTACGAAACTCGCTATTGGTTAATAATTCTATGGAAAACTGATTATCTAAAAAATAATATGGATTTATTGAATCAAGTGGATGAATTAATTCGAATCCTTGTAAAAATCGTTAAAACATCAAAAAAAGAAAAATATCTGACGGTATAAATCTTGGAAGTATATAAAATCAAGGAAAACATTATGGAAACAACACATATAAAATGTCATTCAAATGATAATGGACATGTAATACTTGACGTTCCAACAAAATATAGAAATAAAGACTTGGAAATTTTAATAGTTATAAATAAAATACTATCTGATGAAAAAAAAAAAAAATATTCATTTTCAGAATTAATCGGTAAACTTGAGTGGAGAGGGGATCCGGTTGCAGTACAGCGGAAAATTCGTGATGAATGGTAATAGATTTCTTTTAGATACAAATTGCATTATCAATCTCTTGAACGGAACCTCGAAAGATTTGATTTTAAATCTTGAGAAAGCTGAATGGATTGGAATTTCAATTATATCTCAATTGGAGTTTTTGTCCTTTCCAGACTTATCTGAATCTGACAGAATACTATTTAAAAGATTTTCAGAATGCATTACGGTGATAGGATTGGCTGAAAATAATTCGGAATTACTGAATCAAGTTATCAATATAAGAATCCAGAAAAATCTCAAATTGCCTGATTGTATTATTTTAGCTACAGCAAAATACACTAATTCAATTCTTTTAACTCAAGATAAAAAATTGCTGAGTTCTAATGATGAAAATGTTATTGCTATAGATTATTAGTTTTTTTAATGAGTAAATGTAAAATTATGAAGAAACCATCTGAACTATGATTTATCTGATTAAGGGATTAACTTGATGTAAAGGAAAAGCAAGACGAAAGGAAACCTAACCTGGACAAGCCAGAGCCAAAAGAACTCACCGCAAAGACGCTAAGTCGCAAAGTTTAAAAATTCAAATACAATATTGAGCGATTATAAATCGCTCTCATTCCTAATCTTCTGATTTGGAATGCATAGTCTTTGAAACTTCTGTTTCATCTTTGAGGTAAACTCCAAAACAAGAGTTGTTTCAGATAGCACCTAAAATTGACTTTGGAATTGAGAATCACTCAATTTAAGTTACAAAGCAATATAAAATATTTTGCCAAAAAATACAAGAATATTTGAAATAAGATACTAATAATTCAAATGTATAATGAAAAATGAATAATGCGAAACAACTAAGATGAAGAAAGGAAATATTGTATTAGAAAAGACATTTAATTTCTCTTTGAAAAAAATTGAATTATATAAGCATCTAACCTTATTGAAAAGAATAAATTACTCAGTGATTGTGATAAAATTAGTCGAATATCCACATCAAATTTGAACACCGCAAAATGATGAAAAATATTATATTTTACATTTTAAATTTTTGCATTAGTATTATTGGAGTATGAAATGCATACGATTACACTAAAAATTCAAAATAGTATGTATAAGCATATTATCTATTTATTGAAAAATTTAAATACTAATGAGGTTGAGATTATTTCAGAAAAGATGCAGCCTTCTCAAAATGAAATTTTAAGAATTAAACTTAAGCAACTTTTAGAAAAAAAAATTGAACCGTTCAAACTCATTAAAGACCCTATGAAATGGCAGAAGGAACAAAGAGATGATTGGGAAAAATGAATATTCTTGACTCCAACATAATTATATATTTATCAAAAAGAATTTTCAATGTAGATAATGTGATATTTGAAAATCAAGAATACGCGATATCTATAATAACATATATGGAAGTTTTGGGATATGATTTTGAATCAGAAGATGAAGAAATATTTATAAAGGAACTTTTACAACTTTTTACCTTAATTTATATTAATGAAAGGATAGTTCAGAAAGTAATTGAATTGCGAAAAAAATATAAGTTAAAATTACCTGACGCAATAATTTGTGCAAGTGTTATAGAAAATAATGCTAAATTCATTACAAATGATATTAGATTGCAAAATATTGAAGAGTTAGAAATTCAATCAATTATCAGAAAATAAACCTTTAAAAACAAAAAATAGATTAAGTTATATTCAGGGAAGTCTATTAATTCAAATGAACAATGTATAATAAATTTTGAACTCAATGCTAAATGTAAAATGTAAAATTGTAAATAATACAGAAATAGATTTAAAATATATTGAAACAAATCCAATTCTAAAGAAATCTTTAGAATTTTCTATTGAAATAGTTAATTATTGTAAAATCCTCAAATATAATTTTAAAGAATATAGTATTGCAGATCAATTGATTCGTTCAGGAACATCAACCTGCCCAGTGAAATAATTTTAATAATACGTACTATGTTTTATACATATGTTTTGCTTAGTGAAAAAGATAATAAGTTTTATATTGGTTATTCTAAGGATTTAAAATTAAGATTTGACCAACATAAGAAAGGATTTGTTGAATCAACAAAAAATAGAAGACCACTTAAACTGGTTTATTATGAAGCATGCATTTTTCAAGAAGATGCCCTTAAACGTGAAAAATATTTAAAAACACATTATTGTAGAATGTTTTTGCACAAAAGACTCAAATCTTATTTCATCGGGTAAAGTGCTAATGCAAATGAAGCAGTTATTGGAAGTTCCAAAAAAGATTTTACAAATAAAATGAATATCTCCTTGAAAGAAGCTTACGAGACACGCTATTGGTTAATAATTCTGTGGAAAACTGATTATCTAAAAAATAATATGAAATTGTTAAACATGGTTGATGAATTAATTCGAAACCTTGTAAAAATCGTTAAAACCTCAAAGGAAGTAAAACATGTATAGTTTTGTTAATAAGCTAATTCAAAACAAATTTTACATTTTACATTTTACATTTTACATTTTATTAATTCTAACGTTCTCTTCATGTAGCAACTCCACTGAATCTAACAAAGGCAATCTTAGCGGAGTTATCAATCTTGAAAATATGGAAGATCATTCTGGAATAGTTGTTGCTGTCTATGACCTTGCAATTCTTGATACCACTATAGTTAGAATAAATAATGAATATCCACAAATCGGAGTTCATATAAATCAGCATACTGAATTTGATCATCGCCTACAACCTCCTCTTTACAAGACAACAACAAATGCTTCCGGAAGTTTTGAAATAAAAGATATCACTACAGGTACCTATAATATTGTAGCAATAAAAGATGGCTGGGGATTTAAATATATTACTGATTATTCAATTGGTAAAGGTGATAATAGTATTCAAAATGTTACTTTGTTTTCTCAGCAATTTTTTTCAGGAGTAATTGATCAAGATTTGGTTTTTGAAACTGACCATCATTATATTATTGAAGATGATACAGAAGTACGTCCAAACAACTCAGTAATAATTCAACCAGGTTCAATTATCCGTATAAACCCAGGGGTTGATTTTACAATAAATTGTAGTTTCTCTGCTCAAGGTGAGGAAAATAATATGTTTTGGGTTACCAGTAATGATGGATTTACAGAACCATTAACTATAGATGACGAAATTGAGATTTATAATAGTTTTGTGCTTTCTTCTGTGGCTTCTGTTCCTGAAGAAGTTATTGAATGGGGAAAGTGGGATTATGCAAATATTGCATACCTTAATAATCTACCAAATATAACATTTAATAATTCTTTATATTACAAAAATAAAATAGGAATTTCAAGTTTAACTCAGGATTCTACTTTTTGTAAAAATTCTATTTTTGCAAATAATTCACTAATTGGACTTAATTATTATAATAATATACAAGGAAAAATTGAAAAAAATATTTTTTTAGAAAATAATACCGCTTGTGAAGTTAAGCATAGATTTTGCGGAACAATAGAAAATAATAATTTTTCAAATAATGAAACAGGATGTCATATGTGGAGTTTTCATGGATCCATTCTCCATAATGATTTTAAATACAATTCAGTAAATGATATTAAATTTGTAGGTAATAATGATAATATCCCAAATCAATTTAATGTAACAAGAAATATTTTTTCAAATGGCTTTGGATTATATCATGTAACACCAGGCTCTTCATATGGCGATATATCACAATTGAATATTAATCATAATAATTTTGAAAATTCTATGTTTTTTATTAAATACTATTCCTCTTTAATAGATAATCCTATAAATATGCAATTTAATTTTTTTAATGGTTTTGATAATCTTACACAAATATTCGAGAAAATCAAAGATATAAATAATCAAGATATTTCATATGATTTAATTATAATTGAACCATATGAAACAACACTAATACAAAATGCAGGTATAAAGTTAGGTAATAAATATCTAAATTGAGCGATTCTTTTCATTTTTTTAATCACTTACCCTAAAAATATGATTTTTAAAAAAAACAAAAAAAGGGTAATTATTTTTCTAATATTATGTATCTTATTAGAATAGATTATAATTATAATTGGTAAACCTCTGGCTTTGCCGGAGGACTCTTAAAGTTTGACTTTTCGGGCAGTGAATCAAGATGTACTCCTCATAAGTGAGCCGCTAAAGCAAACAAATAGGAGTGCAAATGAACGATTATACCAAATTAAATCATACAACATATGAGTGCAAGTATCATATTGTTTTTATTTCAAAATATCGCAAGAAAACGCTCTACAAGAATTTAAGAAATTACTTGGGAAAAATATTTCACGAATTAGCAAAACAAAAAGAATGCAAAATTGAAGAGGGTCATTTAATGGAAGATCATGTTCATATGTTGATCTCTATTCCTCCAAAATATACTGTTATACTAGTCCCACTTAAAAATGTCCTTTACAGATATAACCGTATAACAATTTA
>JAIORE010000311.1 GCA_021108315.1 Candidatus Cloacimonadota bacterium | reverse complement strand
GGCACGCCGAACGTTAGCCAACATGGAGTGGAGCGACATGTTGGCTAATGGATGGCAGCTGCCACGCTCTTTCACTTTCTCTTCTTGCTTGGCTGTGGAGCTGTTTGTTACGCCCAGTTCTTCAAATTTATTCAACATCTTTTGGAATATCTAAATTCAACTGTATTTCTTCGCCTTCTTTTTTCCATTTATACTTTTTGCCTTGTTCTGTTTCAATTTTCTCAGTTTCATTTACAAATTCAAAGACTACATCTACAGAATATTTATAGATTTTGGGATTTCCTAATTCATCTATTTTTCGTGCTGCTTCAAGTTTACAAGTAATACAAGAACCATTTTTAAACGAAAGACCATTTTTAATAATATCAGTTTTGAATTGTTTATCTTTCATATAGAAATCAATAACTGATAGATCTTTTAAATAGATTCCTCTCCATTTGTATTTTCCTTGTTTGAGAACAGGTGAGATAATTTCGATTTTTGCTTCTTCATCAATTATTGGTTCCAGTTCATTTGAATTAATTATGAATTTTGGGAAATCTGCTCTTTCAATTTCAAGTTCAATTGGAGTCTTTTGATTATTTGTTGGATGATAATTCGTAGCAATTTTCTTTATTTTGCTGTAAGAGTTAAGTTGTTTATAGAAATTAGATTTATGATGAATAATTATCGGATTCATATTTAAATCTACAATAAAAACATCAATATCAATTTCTGCTGGAAAATCGACTTCCTGTTCATTTTCCATTTGTGAAATATTCAAACGCATCTGTTCTTTTTGTAAACTAATTAATTCTCTGTCTGTTGTAATATAAGAAGACAAAGTATTGATTAATATACCAGCAATAACGCCTTGTGCAAATTTATTTTTTCCAAAAGATTTGAAAGAGAAAAACTCCCGAATACCACCTTTAACGAGAGCATTTACCTCAACTTCGTAACTACAACCCAAAGCAATATTGATTTCTTTAATAATTGATAACAGTTCTGTTTCACATTTGTTTTTTACGAAAGCGTTCATTGAATGAGATTCATCATTAAAAATGTAATGCAATTCAAAATTTGAAAAACTCATTTTAACCTCAATGTATTAACAAAATTATTATGATTCTTCTCCATCGCCCACAGTTACTTGACCATTCATCAACATTGGTAAAAGCCAATCGCGGAGTTTTGTGAGTTGTTGATTTTCAAAAATCTTACTTTTAATCTCATTCCAAAATGGTTTTACTAAAGCATTATAATTTTGCGATATTGTTTTTTCAGGAACAACAATTTTTGATTGCTTTAAAAACTTAAAATGCCTTGCATAACCATAATTAGATAAATCTATCATTGATAGAATCTGAAAAAAAAGATATTGAGGAATTCTCTCATTGTTGGATAGAATCACTTGAGTACCATCTGCTCCTCTAGCAAAATTGAAATTTATTAATTTTAGAATTCTTGTGTGATCTCCAAAAACAATTCTTGGTTCATTTGCTTTTATCAATGAGTCATTATTATTGGTAAATCCACAAATAAAGTCTGTGCTCTGATCTATAACAGGGATATTTCCCTCATTTTTATATTCTCTAGCTGGAACCTTTTTTCCTAATTGTTCTTTTAATAAAAATGTTTCAACTGTATCAACCTCCCAACCAGAAGGAACTTCCCGTTTCAATTCCTCATTAAAAATCATCTTTCCGCCCGACGATTTATATGGTTTTCCATTTTTATCAGGAAAATCAAATTGCACAAACCAATAATCGTAAAGCGTTTTTGCCATTGCTTCTAATTCTTGATTAATTCTGTTGTTGAGTTCTATTTTAGCATCGAGTTCTGAGAGGATTTTTGCTATTTTTTTTTGTACAGGAAGAGATTTTGAGATGACTTCAATTTCTCCAAAATTTTTTAGAATAATTCTTGGTAATGCACTACCAGAGACATATTTTTTTGAGACAGTACTTTTAACTGAATCGGAATGTAGATAGTATTTTAAATAATCAGAATTAACTATAGTAACATCAGGTCTAAGAATACCAATTGAAGATAAAATGACTTGATTCTTTTCTTTTTTTATAACAAAAACGTGCTTTAAATAACTACCATCTTTTGCAATTAGAACATCGTTGAGTAATGGTTTACAATCTCCTTTAACCAAATCTTGATAATCTTTCTCTGACACATATTTACAATCTTTATAAAAAAAATCATTATGACGCATATCTTTAACAGATAGCATCGGATATCCTTTTGAAACAGCTTTTGGACTATAATGTGAACCGTCAGTGATTTTTAAGCAAATATCATCTAATTTTACTAGTTTGTAATTATTCATCACTCAACTCTTTCAATTCTCTTTTAATCATTTTATCAAAATCACTTTGAAAAAGCCTGTCTTGAATCGGTTTGAATTTTTCAAATTCGCTTTCGGCAAATGTTCTCGCTACAATCGCTTTTATCTTTCCGAAATCTGCCAAAACTTCTTTGTTGTTGAATTGCAAAAAGGCATTTAGTTTTGTAGCCCAATCTTTCATTGTCATCGGAATTCCATTTTCCGCTTGATCTTCAGCATAATCAAGATACATCGTAACAATGCGGTTTAGTGCTGTTATCTCTTTTTGATTTAAGTAATTTTTAGCAATCGAAACATCGGATTTTATGATTTTTCCATCAGGTGCTTTCTTCCAAGTTTTTAGTCCCATAAAATCAATTTTATGATTTGCTCTATCCATAATTAATTCCGCAGCTGTATAACCGTGAACTGCAAAGTGTAATTTGTTCTGAACATTTGCAAAGAATTTTTTAGTTACTGAATTTTCCAAATCATAATCCATTGAAGTAGCATAAATATCGGTAATTTTCTGATAGAAATTTCGTTCACTTTCTCTAATATCTCGAATTTCAAGAATCAGATCATCAAAATATTTTTTATTAAAAAGTGCTCCGTTCTTCAATCTAACGCTATCTAACACATAACCACGAAGAGCATAATCTTTTAAAACTTTGGTTGCCCATTTTCTAAAATCGGTTGCACGAGCAGAATTTATTCTGTAACCTGTTGCAATTATTGCTCCCAAACTATAATGTTTTGTATTGTAGTTTTTGCCATCGGAAGCAGTTATTAGGAATTTCCTAATAACTGAACTTTCTTGTAATTCTTCCGTCTTAAAAATATTTTTTAGATGCTCATTAACTGTTGCAATATGAACATCAAACAATTTGGCAATTATTTTCTGAGTGAGCCAAACATTTTCATCTTCAACCATTACTTCAATTCCGTCACTTCCCGCTTGTGAAGTAAAAATCAAAAATTCGGCGGTGCTGTTTCTTATCAAAGCTTTATTTTTCATATTTCAGACCTTTCAAATTCTTACTGATCTCAATTTCTAAAACTTTGGATTCAGCAAAAAGTTTATCTAAATTGAAAGTAAAAGTATTCATTTTATCAGCAAATTCTTCCGCAGTAATATCCACATATTCTATCTTAACTTCAAAATATTGTCCTGCACTTAGTGAGTAGTTTTTCTTAGTAATCTCATCATAAGAAACTACTACGGAAAAATCATCAACTTGTTCTTTATTATTAAAAGTATCAATTATCTTCTGCTCTTCTTTTGCAGTAAGAACGGTCTTTTGATTTTTGCCTTCCTTCACTTTTTCACCTAAATTGGAAGCATCTATCAGGACGACATTTTCTTTATTGCTTCTATCCATAAACACGATGGAAACATTTGTTCCTGTGGTTGCGAAAATATTGGAAGGCATCGAAACAACCCCAGCCAACATTTTGCTTTCTACAAGTTTCTGCCGAATCTTTTTGTCTATTCCTGTCTGAGCAGTAATAAAACCAGTAGGAACAACAACGGCAGCTTTTCCTGTTTTGCTGAGTGAGAACATTATATGTTGCAAGAACAATGTATAAATTGCCATTTTATCAATCGCTTTTTTGGGAATATTCGGAATTCCAGCAAAAAATCTTTTGTGATTTTCTTTGCTGTCTAGGTCATTTCTGAAATCACTGAAATCAAGTTTGAAAGGAGGATTTGAAACAATGAAATCAAACTTTTCTAATTTTCCTTCATCATTTTTGTGATACGGATGCAGAATTGTATTTCCTTGAATAATGTTTGGTATGGAATGAACCAAATTGTTTAAAATGAGATTAAGTCGTAAAAGATTAGAAGATTTTTGAGAAATATCCTGAGAATATATTGTACATTTTTCCTCACCGATAGCGTGAGCAATATTCATAAGTAAAGTTCCTGAACCAGC
This sequence comes from Candidatus Cloacimonadota bacterium, assembly GCA_021108315.1. Taxonomy (GTDB): domain Bacteria; phylum Cloacimonadota; class Cloacimonadia; order Cloacimonadales; family TCS61; genus JAIORE01. Next base: position 3,900 of record JAIORE010000311.1, on the reverse strand, counting down.
CGAAGGATCATAAACCGTAACATTCTGGGATGGTTCAATTACCAGAATTGCAACCATAATTTTAGCAACAGCGTGCGGAGTGTAATATTCTGCATATTTTCCACCACCGTCTTTGTTATAATCTTTTATCAAATACTCAAATATTGTAGCATAAAAATCGTATTTCTGATTGAATATATTTTCAAAGCTCACACTCACGATTTTGTTGATAATCGCTTTAGCAAAGTTATCTCGCTTTGATGTATCGCTGATATATTCAGTTAATCTGTCAAATAATCTGACCTTTGCTCCGCCTTCTGTTTTCACAGAGAAGATTTCATTATTTGTGATGGCAACATCCATAAGTGTATCGTCAAAAAGTTTTGCAAATTCCGCTTCATTCTGTCTGTCAAAAAGTTTTGAAATAAAGTGTTCGGGCTTAAGAATAGCAGTTTCACCTCCCAATTTTAAAAGTAACATTTCATAAGCATTTTCAGAGTATTCGGAAATTTCTTTCTCCCAATTATCGCTGTTTTTCAATTTTTCATCCAATAATTTGGTCTCAAAAGTAAATTTGTCGTTCATAAATTTATAGAGGAAAACCTGAGTAATAATTTTAAATTCGTTACCGTCATTTCCCAAACCGTAATTCGCACAAATACTTTTCAGGCTGTCGATCAGCACTTTTATTTTGTCTTTGAAGATTACATCTGTCATATTGTCCTACCATAAAATTCATTTAAATATTCTTTAACTACGAGATTGTTTATGTATTTGGAAGAGTCTGCATTCAATTTTATTTTGCATTGATTATGGAATTGATTGATTACCAGTTTCATCATTTGTTTATTGAAATAACTTTCATTATTCAATAGTTTAGTGTTTTGCAAAACTTGCAGATCAGCATTTTTTTTTACTCTTTGCAAAGCTTCCAGAATCTGGCTTTCAATTTTTGAAATGTTACAATTTTCTACAATTCGTTTATGAATTCTGGCATATTTCGAATCGCTGTTGTATTTGTCTTTTAGTAAGTTATTTAAGCGGTTCAGTTCTTTTATCTTTTTGTATATTTTTAGTAATGCTCCGATATTTTTTTTCATCTCATCTTGGGTAACTTCGTTCAGATTTTTCATATTAAATAATCTTTTCAGATCATCATAAAGTGTGATAAATTCAGGATCTTTTTTGTCGAAATTATTAGCGAGAGTTTCTCGGGTTTTACGCAAAATATCTTTAAGTTCATCTGCCAGAACAAGTTCTTCTTCAGATATCTTTGTGAAATGAAATATAATATCTTCTAAAGCAACGTTCAAAAGGTTTGTGTTATCAACATTATTTTCCAATGCTTCTTTTGTGTTCAACAATTGCAGATGATTTTCTGTTTCTCGATAGAGTATTATTAATTTTTTGAAATCAATTTTATCAAGTAGCTCAAAATGACCAAACAAACGAATTAGATTATATAAACTTTTTGTATTTCCTAATATTTTTTTTATTTCCAGAACTTTCTGTCTGTCTTGAATTTGACTGATTTGCTGTGAAAATATTTCTGCATTTTGTGTGTCGAAGTGCAGAAGAACTTCTTTGATCTCTTTTATTTCTTCTTCAATTTCTTCTTTAGATTTAAAGAGATTGGAGTAATGTTCCATTTCATCACCAAGTTCAGTTTGCAATTCTTCAAAATAAGCTTTATTCGTTGCATCAAATTCAGCTCGAATATCAGCAAAATCTACAACATAACCATATCGGAAATTCTTATAAGTTCGGTTTACTCTCGTTAGGGTTTGCAAAAGATTATGTTTTCTAATCACTCGACCAAGATATATTTTTTTGAGTCGTCTGGAATCAAATCCTGTGAGAAGCATATTGAAAACAAAGAGGAAATCAATTTCCCCTTCTTTGAAATTTTCTACTAAAGTTTTACGATCTTCTTTCGTGCCGATGTCGTGCAAAATAAGAGCTGCAGATTTTACTTTGTATGAATTCCTAATCTTTTGGCTGTAATTTGTTTCTTCTGTAACTGTAGAATTATCAGCATATTTATCTTCGAAAATTTTATACATTTCTTTTGCTTGATTAGCACTATCACAAACTACCATTCCTCCTATTGTAGCATCGAAAAACGTTAATCTGCTATTCTCGAAATCAGAAACAATATAATCCAGCATCGGCTCTACAAATCGATGATGAGAAAAAACTTCTCTCTTTTTCAATTCACCTTTCAGAATTTTGATTTTCTTATAAATTTCCTGCAATTTTATTTTATAATCGCTGTCAATTTCTTCACGAATCAGTCTGAGAGTGTAGCCATCTGCAATCGAAGCGTTGTAATAATATTTATGAATGTAATCACCAAACAAATCTCGTGAATAATAGTCTTTTGTAATTAAAGGGGTTCCTGTTAGGCCAATTTTGATTGAGTTTGGATCAGATTGAGTAAGATTTGCAAGAAAACTACCTTTTGGGTTATAACTTCGATGAACTTCATCTAAAAAATAAATTCGTTGGATATTAATATCATAATCTTGTTTTGTTACTACATTGGAATCCTCGCTGAACTTCTGAATGTTGACAACTGTGATTTCGGGATTGCCTGAGTGATTATGCAAAGCTGTTGTTGTTCTGATATCTCGTACAAAATCATTTCTGGAATTTACGATGTGAACGGTCAAACCTCGACTTGTAAATTCTCTTTTGGCTTGTGTCAGTAAATCTAACCGATCAACAATGAAGTAGAATTTTGGAATTATCTTTTTTTCCTGAAAATAATCTGTCAAATAGCGAACATTATAAAATGCAAGAGCTGTTTTTCCACTTCCTTGAGTATGCCAAATAATTCCTTTCTGTATTTTTTTATTCAGAGTATTCTCGATTGCTTTTGTAGCGAACATTTGCGGATAACGCATTATGTGTTTTTCATAACCGTTTTTACCTTTCACATAAGCAATCGAATATTTGAGTATAAACTTTAAACGGTTCTTGCTAAACAGTGAAGTAGAAATTCTGTTAGTTGGAGTATCAGGATCTTTGTTTATCAGAAATTCTGGAGATTGCTTGATAACCGCAAGATTGTTATCTTTTAGGATAAAGTTTTCAACTTCATCATCTTCATCTGCCAATAATTCAGTTAAATTTAAATGTTCCTCTTCTCTGAAATAATTAAATATAGGTTTGGAGTAAGAAGGAGAAGCGTAAAAAGCACCTTGCAGAGGTTCAACATCTTCAGGAGAATATTCCATATTATTGGAAAAAACCATCAATTGCGTAATGTTTACAAATTTTCGGAATTTCTTGTTTTGAAATCTTTTGTTTATTCTATTTCTTTCAGCAAGAATTCCGTCTCTGTTGTTTGGCTTTTTTACTTCAATAAATACTAAAGGCATTCCGTTAATTAACAGAATTATGTCTGGTCTAAATTCCTCGTCTCCGTTTTTGTAGGTTAATTCTGTAACAACGTGGAATGAGTTGTTTTCAAAATTCTCAAAATCAATAAGTTCTATTCCTGAATTGTTAATTAGCTTTTCATAAAATGCTTTTCCCAGATCTTCATTGTCGAGTAATAAAGAGACATCTTGTAAAAATCTATAAGCTTCATCTTCATCAAGATTGTCATTTATTTTTAAAACAGACTCAATAAAAATATCCGTGAAAATATTTGTGTCTTCATTCCAGCTAGCGTCTTTTAGCGAAATATATTTAAAACCAAGTCTGCATAAATGCAGGATAGAAGGTATTTTTACTCTCGTATCTTCGTTGAATTTCATTTACTTCTTTGTTTCCTTTCTATTTTAAATCTTAATCAGTCCTCCAAATAAATGAAATCCTGTTTAGGTCAAGTAGATTAATATCTTATTCTGTCATTGGGCATAACGTTCGGCGTGCCACGTCATCTCGCCATGAGCATTTGATTTCGGTATTTCC
>JAIORE010000348.1 GCA_021108315.1 Candidatus Cloacimonadota bacterium | reverse complement strand
GGAAATACCGAAATCAAATGCTCATGGCGAGATGACGTGGCACGCCGAACGTTATGCCTATTTTATGTAATAGGGATAAATTATTAAGAGGAATTATTGTTAAAGAAAATGGAAAAAACAATGAAAGAGAATTTGAACAAAAAATCTACACTTAAAATAGATAATCTTCTCCAAGAGCAAGAGAGTTCTTCAAAAAATGATTATCAAAGCGCCCAATACTTTTTAAATTCAACACAAAGCAAGATTTATGAAGCATTTGTTAATCCATATTGGATAGATTCAGATAATAAATTCTTTTATGCAAAAAGAGGAATAGATAGAAATGAAGTCATAATTGTAGACCCTAAACAAAAAACAAAAAAGAGCGTATTTGACCGCAATATATTAGCTACGAAACTTTCAGAATTATCAGGTGAGAAAATTAATGCTATGAATCTGTTTCTGCAGAATTTTAAGTATAATCACAAAGAAAAGTTTATCACATTTAGTTTTAAAGATAACTTTTATATGTTTGATCTAAAGAAGAAAACCGTGGAATTTTCTGAGAAAAAATACATACCAGTACTTTCTGAAAAAATGTCTCCTGATGGCAATTATGTTGCTTTTGTCAATGACTATAATCTCTTTATTAAAGAAGTTGATTCTGATAATAAAGTTCAACTTACATTTAACGGTGAAAAACACTTCGCTTACGCAACAACTACAGAAAGTAATCTTCATCATATTACAACAATTAGAAATAACTTACCTATTTCTCCAGTTTTAGAGTGGTCACCAGATTCAAAAAAAATACTAACCCATCAACTTGATGAAAGGAATGTAAAATCAACTCATTTGTTACAAATGGTTGATACAGATGAGTCTATGCGTCCAATTTTGCATACATATAAATATCCCGTTCCAAGTGATTCTGTTATTCCCCTTGCTTATCCTATTGTCATTGATATTGAAACAAAAAAAGTCACGAAATTAGATATAAAACCTTTAAATTCAACTTGGGCATCACCTATTGAAAAATATAATAAGCGTATATGGTGGAGTACTTCTGGTAAAATGATTGAAGCTTTGTGGCAAAATCGCTATTATAATATAATCGAATATTTATTAATTGATCCTGCAAGCGGTAAATCAGAGTTATTACTAAAAGAATCTGGTACAAGCCTTGTTTTTCCTAATGTAGATATAGGTGCAAATCCCATTGTAAAATATATGAAATCAGGTGAGTTTATTTGGTATTCAGAATGTAGTGGTTATGGGCATATTTATCTCTATAGTAAAAATAAACGGTTTAAGAATGCTATAACAAAGGGAGAGTATGTTGTAAGAGAAATTGTATGGGTAGATGAGGAGAAAAGGCAAGTTTATTTTACAGCTACAGGCAAAGAAATAGATGTTGATTCATACTTTTTTCTTTTTTACAGAGTTGATTTTAATGGAGATAACTTAATACGACTTACACCTGAGAATGCAAATCACAGTATTAAATTATCAATTGATCATAGTTATTTTATTTCCAATGAATCGTGGAATGGCTTTCCTACTTCAGTTGTTAGGGATATTAATGGAAAATTAATTATGGACTTAGAAACAAGTGACTTTAGTGCGTGGACTAATAAAGGATGGACGCTTCCTGAACGAGTTAAAATGCTGGCTGAAGATGGTGTTACTAAAACGTATGGATTTATATTTAAACCATCTAATTTTGATAAAAATAAATTGTATCCCATTCTTGATGATGTCTATCCAGGTCCTCATATAAATAGAGTTTGGTATGTTGGAAACAATGTGCCTATTAGCTGGGCGTTAAGACATCAATCTGCAATTGCAGAATTAGGATTTATAGTTATTAATATGGATGGAAGAGGAACTCCTTTCCGTTCAAAGGAATTTCTAAATTATTCATATAATAATATAAAGGTTGCAGGTGGTTTAGTTGATCATGTTACAGGAATTAAACAACTTGCTGATAAGTTTAAATATATCGATATATCACGAGTAGGAGTATTTGGTCATTCAGGAGGTGGATACGCTTCTGCAAGAGCTATATTAGAATTCCCTGATTTTTTTAAAGTAGGCGTAAGTTCCTCTGGAAGTCATGATCATAGAGGAAACATCAGTATTCCTATGGACATCAATATGCCTAAAAAAGATGAACAAAAATATGAAGCTCAGTCAAATATAAACCTTGCAATGAATCTAAAAGGAAAATTATTGTTAGTAACTGGTGATTTAGATGATAATGTTCATCCGACAATGACCATTAATTTAGTAAATGCTCTTATAAAAGCTAATAAAGATTTTGATTTTCTTTTAATCCCCAATGGAAGTCATACTATTTCGATAAATACATATTTTTTGAGAAAAAGATGGGATTATTTTTATATCCACCTTTTAGGAAAAGAACCACCAGTTAGTTTCAAAATAAGTTCGGATTAACAATGTCCAAAGAACTAAATAAAGTAATAAAATTTACTGATAGAATAGGCATAACAAACAGCTTCACGCCCGAAAAGAAAGGCGTGACAGCTGCCATCCATTGGGCGAAATAGGTTTAAAGATAAAAGAAAACAATGAAAAAAAAGAAATTGAACCACAAAAAAACAGTAATTTTTTAAATTAATTCTTACGCATATAAAAATTAACCTGTAAAAAAATATTATAACCTTCCATACAACAGAAATGTTTAACTTAAGTATTATTTTAATCTTTTAAAAATTATAATAAATTTAGTTCCTTTGGTTTTATCCAATTCAATAGTTCCTTGAAGTTGTAAAATTAAAATGTGTATAAGTTTTAATCCTATTGAATTAGGATTCATGAAGTTAATTTCTTGAGGGAAACCAATCCCATTATCACTTACAATGAGAGAATAAATATCATTTTCTACATTAAATTTAATCGTGATTTCTCCCTTTCTATTTTCAGGAAAAGCATATTTAAGTGCATTTGAAATAAGTTCATTGAGAATCAATCCACAAGGGATGGAAGCATTAATATTCAATAAAACATTTTTGATTTCAATATTTAGTTTTATAATGTTTCTGTTGATTTTGTATGAACTCATAAGATTTAATGTTAAACTTTTAATATATTTTTCAAAATTAACATTTGCAAAATCTTTATCGTCATAAAGCTTCTGGTGAATAATCGCCATAGATTTTACGCGGTTTTGGCTATCTCTAAAGATTTCAAGTAAATGTTCATCTTCTATAGAACGAGATTGCATTTTTAGCATACTGCATATTATCTGTAAATTATTTTTAACACGATGATTTATTTCTTGAAGCATCAAATTTTTTTCTACGAGTGATGCTTTTATTTGATCTTCTGCATGTTTCCGCTCAGTAATGTCCCTTTGAATAGCTATATAAGACGATATTTCATCCTGTCTATTACGTAGACAAGAAATCTTAAATTCACAAAAAAAACAGGAACCGTCTTTTCTTCTGTTTAAATGCGAACCAAGCCATACTTTTCCAGAAGAAACAGTCTGATAAATATCATTTTGTATTTGCTCGTTCATTTCCTCAGCATTTAATATATTTGGTTTTTTTCCTAAAAGTTCTTCTTGAGAATAATCATATAATTCTTCTGTTGCTTTATTAACATAAATAATTTCAAAGTTAGTGTTAGTAACAATTATTGCATCAGTTACCTGCTTAGTAATTGAACTGAGAAACTGCAAATTTTCTTCCGCTTTCTTTTGTTCGGTAATATCTCTTCCAAAGCTTACAGTTCCAATTATCCTACTTTTTTCGAAAATAGAAGCAGTATTCACAGAAAGTATTATTATTTCTCCATTTTTATTATAGATTCTTACTATATAATGAGATGGTTTGCCTGAGAAAGTTTCCTTAAATACTTCTTTTACTATTTCAAAATCATCTTGATGTATAAGTGAAGCAAAAGATTTACCTATCCAATTTTCCAATTTGTATCCTGTAATTAATTCAGATTGTCGGTTAAAAAAAGTGAAATTACCTTTTGTATCAAGAGTCCAGATCATATCATTAGCATTTTCAATCATTGTACGATAACGTTTTTCATTTTCGAGCAGTTTTTCTTCCATTTGCTTTCGCTTAGTGATATCATGAGCGGCACAAACTATTCCTTGAATTTTATCATCTTTTCCCCGCATTATACCGGCAGAAAATAACATCGGAACTTTTCTGCCATCCTTTGAAAGGTAATATTTTTCGATATTACTAATATAGCTCTTTTTCTTTAAATAATTAATCAATGAAAATTTCGGTTCTTCACAAATCTTAGATATAGGTTGTCCAATAAGTTCATTTTCGTTGTATCCTAAAAGTGAACATGTTGAAATGTTAACAGTCTGAATTATACCATCTTCCGAAACGACAATAAGAGTATCATGCATAGAACTTAAAATATCATCAAAATAATCTCGGGAAACTGTTATTTTCTGCAAATCTTCTGTCATTTTATTAAAAGAAGAAGCTAATATTCCAATTTCATCACTGCTTTTTACAGAGACTTTATAGTCTAGATCTCCTTTAGCGATTCTTTCTGTACCTTTGACTAATAAAGTAATAGGTTTACTTAAAATATATTTTAGTAATAATGATATTGATATATAAGCGAAGATAATGGCTATAATAGTGAATAAAATTACTGTTCTATTTATATCTTTTATTTTCTGATTAAGTCCCGTTAGAGAGACAGCTAGATATATTTTCCCAATCTCATCTTCTTCTCTATTTGAATCTCCTAAAATGATATCTTCATCAATTTCTTCAGTAACTCTCTTTGAAACAACAATTGATTTAAATTCTATTATTGGTTTGTTTCTTTTTGAACCATCTTCAAAAAGAAGTTTTCCATCTATATTTTCAATTTTACAAAAAACTACATCTTTCTGAGTCAAGATGGATTTTACTAATCTGGAGATTGTTGTTTTATCTTTAATAAGAATGGGATATTCGCAGCTGGTTTTTAAACAATTAAGAAGAACAATTGCTCGTTCATTTAATTCTAAATTCAAAGCCTGTGTTTCATGTTTTATAAAAAAAAGACTTAAGAAAACAGCCATAATAATAATTACAGAAATAGTAAACAAATTTACTTTTTTATCTATACTAAATTTCATTCTCCAAAGACCTCCCAAGTTTCTTCTAATATTTGGAAAGGGATTTTAATTTTCAATCTTTCTACAGCAAATTTATTTAAGGAAAGTTTTGTCTTTCTTGGATTCAAAGGCTCTATATCGGATGGTTTTTCTCCATTAATTATCCTCATTGTAATTATTGCACTCTGTCTGCCTAAATCATAATAATCACAATCTAAAGAAAATAATGCACCAGCTTTTGTATATTTTGAAGAAAGCCCAACAACTGGAATTTTATTTCTTAAACTTTGAAGTAATAAATGCTTTACTGACATAGGAAAATATATCTTTGAATCAGGGATCATCAAGAAGCAATCTATTTTAGGGAAAATATTTTTTATTGCTTTAGGAAGTTCTTTTTCCGAACTAATTTTTTCCCCAATGACTATAAGTTCATTTTGATTACATACTTTAGCTATTTCTTCATATCTTGAAATTGTATCATCTGAATATATCAAACCAATTCTTTTTGCTTGAGGGAGTATCTGTTTTATTTTCTTTAATTTTATCTTAACAGGAATTTCCATTGATACTCCAGTCATATTTGAACCTGAAAGTTTTAATGCATTAAAAACCATACAAAATACAACCGGTATATTTGTAATTTTTTCTTTTGCTAATTTTGCTGTTTTTGTACCAAACGTGATAATTATGTCTGGTTTTTCTTTATTTATTTTTGAATAAATTAGGTTAGATTCTTCTTCTTTTAGATTGTATTGTGAAAACCAAAGAGCTGTTTCTTCATCATCAAAGAACTCTTTATAACCATTCCATGCTTGTTTATATGCTTCAATATCTGATGGAAATACAACTGAAACATTTATTCGTTCTACTGAATAACACAATACGGACGAAAGAACAATACAAACTATAATAAATATAAATTTATTCATCTTATTTATTAAATATTAAAACTTACAATTAACACTTATAGTAATTCGACGTTTTATCTCATCTGCACAAATTGAAAAAGGATTACCTTCTGAATTTTCAGGATTAGATTCATAATGAATATTATTAAATAAATTGGAAGCTGCTAATGAAAATTCGACATTACTGTTTAATGAATAAGCAATTCGGGCATCAACACTATTATAGGAATCTATTTGTTGAGGACTAGATAAGAAACCTAAAACAGGATTACCGGAATCGTAGATTTCATAATAAGTATCAACATAATGAAAGATGAAATTAGCTATCAATTTCCGATATTTAATATTTAAACCTATATTAACCATATTATTGGGGTCGAGTTCTAAATCAGGAAAATCTTTACGATTAATAGTTTGATAAGTATAATTGATATGAGTCTTTAACCAATCTGTAAATAAGAAATCAAAATCAACTTCTGAGCCGTGTTGATAACCATCATTTGCATTTATCAAGTTTCCATCTTCATCATAACCGATTAAGTCTTTATAATCATTATAGAAAAATTTAATATTTGCTTTAATCCTCTTGAAAATAAGACCATAATATGCTAATTCATAAGAAGTAATTTTTTCTTCACTCAAAGAAGTATTAAATTTATAAGGTGGCATTACTTCGCCCCAACCATAAAGTTGGGCGAGAGAAGGTAGGTAATAACCATTAGCAGCAGTCAGACGAAGACGATGATTTTCGATAGGTTTATAAATAATAGAACCCCGACCGGAACCAACAAAATTTAGTTCAGAAAAATATTCAATTCTACCGCCTAATGTAATGAAAAGCTGATCAAGAGCTTTATATTCGTTTTCAAATTTGAAAGCTAAATCTTTAATATCACTATTATGTTCAGCCCCTGCACTATTTTTACATGTGAAATCAACAATCCGTCCAAAACCACCGATACTGGTAATGTTTTTTCCCCATTTGAAGAGACGCATAATTTCACACTCATAATTTGCATCATCCACACTAATAAAACCACCAAAACATTCTTTATATTGGTCATTATAGAATAAGCGTGTCCAAAAATTCGGTCGGTCATATCGTAAAGAAATATAAGTGTTCTTTGGTTCACAAGAACGAGAGATAGCATCATTACTATAGCTATATCGAATCGCTGAAGAAATGGATGATTGAAAATCCGGATGATAAACTAACTTTCCGGAGCAATGATAAGTATATGTTTCTTCTGTCATAAAAAAATCAGGGAAAAGCTGTCTTGGGGGAGACATATATTTCGAACTATTTTGACCAAGACTAAAGCTGTAATCTAAATTTTTATAACTATTACCATGAATTACGTTATTTCGTACTGTTTTCCAGTTTCCACCAACCATATTTACCAAAGTTCCATTTATCTGTTCAGCAGATTTCGTTACGATATTTATCACACCACTAAAAGCAGAACCTCCATAAAATACTGCCCCAGGTCCTTTAACAATTTCAATACGCTCTATCTCCTCTAAATCTATTGGTATGAAATCAATATATATATGATTGACATGTTGGAGATATGTACTGTTTCCATCCAAAGTAATTAAAACATGTTGAGTATATGGGAAACCACGAATACCAATAGCATGACTACTGACCGAAGGTTCTTTTACGAGTATTCCTGAAACTTGCCTTAAAACATCTGCAATATTTGTTGCTCCGGATTGTTTAATATCTTCTGCAGTAATAATTTCTATGCTGGATGCTGCTTCAGTGATTGGTTGTAATCTTTTACTGGATGCAAATACCATAGGAATTTCCATGAAAAGAAGTTCCTCATCTGTTTTTTGTTCCTGATTTAAAGCATAAATATCAACAACAAATAACAACAAAAATTGAATTAAAATAATTATTAATTTCCTTAACATTTTATTACCCCCATTTTTTATTTGTTCTTAATTTTATTTGTTAAAATCCCTCTTGTTTCTTTTAATTCATACAATAATATTATAACAAAAAATCTTTTTTTATTGTCAAGAAATTTATTATCTTATATTCTTAAAATTGCATTGATTTCAAGAAGAAAATACTTTTTAAATAATATGCAAGAAAATTTGACGGTTTTATAATTTTTTGATAATTGAACTTGACATTGTTTTTAATTAAAAGTCAGGTGATATTTGTTTTGTTGGTGAATAATTAAATCGCCCAACATTGCACTCCAAGCTCAGATTGAAAGAAGAGCAAGGAGAGCTTGGCAGTGCCGTCCATTATCAGCAATGCAGAATCTTAAGAAGATTGTATTTCTGTAGAGTTCGTAATTTGTTAT
>JAIORE010000419.1 GCA_021108315.1 Candidatus Cloacimonadota bacterium | reverse complement strand
TTTAAATCTATATTTATAATAAAATAGTATTAAAATGAAAATTTACAAGTATCAATTCATCTGCGAACATCTATAACATTAATTCAGAGGTCTATACTTGGTAATATTGCTTTTTTGTGATTCGTAAATACGGGTTTGGCTCTTAAAAAAAACTTCCGAAGTATTAAGAACTTCGGAAGTATAAATAATAGAAAAAAATGATAAAATTTATTTCAATAATAATGCTTTCTGTATTTCAACAGTTTTCCCAGCAGATAATTTGAAAAAAATGACTCCTGAACCAATATTTTGTGATATAGAATTTTCACCATTCCATCTAACTGAATGAATAATTTCCGGTTCTTTAATACCTTCTTTGATCTGATAAATTTTCTGACCTTTTGCATTAAATATATCAATTGTTACATCCGCTTTTTCTCTCAGATAATAACTGATCACACACGATGGATTGAACGGATTCGGATATATTGATTTAATTCCAGTCTGATAAATAATATCAGGAGCATTTTCATCTTCGTTTTCATCCGAGAATAAAGTTATGGAAACAGGACCAAAAAATGTTGTTAAACCATCTAATTCGACACTCTCCAACCAATAAAAATATGTTTGTTCTAATTCGACATCAGTATCGGTGAAATCATAATTTTGAGTTTGAGAAGTATTATGAGCAGCAATAAGTTTGGTATTTATTCGAAATGATGTATTAATATTATCTTCGGAATTCCTGAATATATGGAAACCAATCAAATTTTGTTCTGATTGTGTTACCCAATTTATCTGAGCTAAATTATCTGTATTTTGTACTGCAAAAAAGGCAGATAGTTCGACAGGTAAAGGATCATCTTCTGAAGTAAGCAACCAATCACTGAATTGACTTACATTGAGAGCTTTTATTTGAGTTTCTCCGATTAATTCAATATCATTCCATTGTTCCCAATCATCTCCGAACATTTCTCTTCTATAAACACTCACACCTTGATTTGATGGGAAATTCCCGATCATATCGACATCGAAGGTAACACTTGTATTGAAAGAATCGAAAGTGCTACCAAATTGCCAGTAACCATCAGCAATAAACAAATCTTCCAAACCCGTTGCATCAGGTTCTTGGTCAATAAAATTAACAATGAGATCATCACCATCGTTTTCACCAAAATTGATGTCTTGAAACAAAAAATCAATTCCTGCATTATTAAATTCTACTGGCAAATTAATATTGATTCCTTCATTTGGAATATCTTCTCTGGCATAAGTTTGAATAAAATCAACCGGATTGATAGTTATTTCTGCCGTATAATATCCCCAGTCTCCTTGTTGAACGAGAGAGAAAGTTTCAATATCAAAACGAAGTTGTCCTGTACCATTAGGATCAAATTCTGTTAGCCAAGCCGCATCGCAGTTTCCGGTAATTAAAGTTGCTTGTCCATAACCAGTAATCGAACCACCGCTTCCAATTCTTTGAGGAGGATCTTCTAATGCTTGTTGAAACGAATAAGGAACGGTAAAATTGAACATCATATTTTCCCATTGCAGTTTTACTAATCCATTATATGAAATTTGTCCGTTACCGCCATCATAATATCTATTGTCACCTGCACCGGGTATGACTATATCATCCCAAGTTGTCCCAAGATCAACCGTATTTATTTTGTTAAGAGAAGATAAAGAGAAACCTTCTATCTGAAAATCAACAAGATCTGGATCTAATCCATCAAGAAGGGCAGAATCGCTTCTGTTTAATCGGGCTTCTGTTTGATGACGTCCACCACCTTCGATTAATCCCCACTGTAAAGTTTCATAAGCATAAACATTGTTATTCGGAATAAAATTTGGAGTATAAGGATTTTCTGAATTACTGAACATAAAATCTGCAAGTTGATTTCCGGCTTCAAAATTGATGATCGTAAATTGTCCCCAAGGTTTGCCATCATATTCCGGTTGAGCTGCATAAAAATAAGCTGTTCCTTCTGTTCCTGCATTATTAGGGTTTTCATCTGTTCGTGTATCCGAAACAATTACCTGATTTCCACAAACAGCTACATCGGAAGCATAAGCTACTCCATCAATAAAAGGCATAAACTCTTCGACCAATTCCCAATCATTGCCAATTGATTCATATAAATATGCTTCTTGATCTGGTTCATCAGGACATCCTCCAATCGTTAAATATGGAAAATCTATTGATACCGAACGAGAGTTTGTTGTCACAATTTTTTGATTCTCTGTCCAAACTCCATTTGCTTTATAAAAGATATAAACAGCGGTTTTATTATTAGTTAAAAACCAACCTCCGATAGCCATCCAATTTCCTTTAATATCGACAGAATATCCAAAATCATAATATGAGGTATCAGAACCTGTCAGAATTTGTGCTTCTCCCCAGTTATTCACTCCGCCAAAGTCCTTTTCAAAAACATATACTTTTTCATTGCCGTAAGCTCCAACAATTATTGTATTTCCGTCCACTGCTACTGCATTCCCAAAATAATGACTATTTCCGGCATCACTGGCAGTTAGCTGAGTTCTTCTACCCCAAGCATTGGCTCCTCCAAAATCTTTTTCAAATATGTAAGCTGTTCCAGCTCTAAATGCCGGAACATCGTCTTGTGCACCGACTACAGCAATATTTGCATCTATGGAAACTGTCCTTCCAAAGTTGTTATCAGCCGGTCCGGGATTGGACAATGAGACCTGATTACCCCAAATATCTCCACTTAAGGAAAATATATCAGCCTGATCAGCATAATCGCTTCCAACAATAAAATGGTTTCCACTAATACTAACATCAAATCCGAAATGACCGTAATGTGTTCCATTGTTTGGACTTATTTTTGAATGTCTTAACCAATCTGTATCCCATTCAGCGGAAGTTCTTTTATAAAGGTATACTGCTCCGGTTATATAACTTCCCGAAGGTGGATGTCCGAATTTTGATCCGATTACAGTCCAATCTCCATCAAGGGCTACACTTGAACCAAAAGATTCATTACTATGATTGTCTCCAATCACTTTTACTGCACTCATCAAATTTGCACTAAGTGCTAAAATCATAACAGCTAATAAAATACGTTTCATCGTATTCCTCCTTTGTTTCTGTTAAAGAATGTTTTTCAATTCTTTCAATTTCAACGGATTTTGAATCTGCTGAAATTTACCTTCCGCTAGAACAGATAAAGCATCATTAAAAAAATCATTTATTGATAAAATAACCCTTAGTTCAGCATAATTTTCATTGATATATTTCACTAAACCAAGATCAGAAATTTTATTAATACTAATTAATGCTAAATCAAATTTTAATTTCGATAGTTGAGTTAAAGTAGAATTTTTGTCCGAAGTGAAGATAACCTGTGATTGAGAAAAAAAATCTTTCAGTTCTTTTAGCTGAAATTTATTTTTGTTCACTAATAATATCCTCATCTTCGCTCCTAAAATATTTTATCAAATATTACAGCAATCCTTGTACCAAAGCAGCTAACTGCTTATTTTACAATGCAATATGATTTATTAGCTGAATTTGATTTAGTTGATTTGTCCGAATTTGGATAAAGATAGAAGAAGAGAGGAAATAGGAAAAAGGAAATAGGAAGAGGTTGTAGGAATCTTACAAATGGTTTATTAAAGGGAGTTTATAATATTTTAATCTTAATAAGAATTGAGTTATAATTAAAGCGAGATTGAATTTCTAATTTTTGCCGAAGTTGGACAAGTTGCCGAAGTTGGACAGAAAGAAAAAAAGGGAGGAAGGAAAAAGGGGAAGGGAAAAGGGAGAATGGAGATAAGAAAGATTATTGTCTTTCTGAGGACATCTACAAAAAATTCTTCCGAAGAATCTACAGATATAAAATACAATCAAACTCAATAACAATGGAGATTCTTCGTGAGAAAGAAAAGAAGAAATACTCAGAAAGACAGAGAGATTAAAGTAGAATCACTTTCCTTAGAGTATATTTTATCTCCTCCTTTTCTTTTTCCTTTTTCCCTTCCCTTTTTCCCTTTTCCTCCAAATCAAATTTCTATTTCATATTTTTCCAATCTTCTGATGAAGGATTGTCGTGAAATATTTAGTAGTTTTATTGTTTTTTGTTTATCGTAATTTGCGTTTTCTAATGCTTTCAGAATAACACTTTTCTCCAATTTATTTAGATTATAATTCAGATCGAAGTTTTCTGTAACTTCAATACAACTCGAATCCGAAAAAGTATTGATTTCAAAGTGTTACCTTCACATAAAATTATAGCTTGCTCAATCATATTTTTCAGTTCACGTACATTCCCCGGAAATTTGTAATTAGTAATCTTGTGAACAACTTTTCTTTCGATTTCGGGAATAGGTCTTTTCATCTCTTTGGCAAACATATCAGCAAAATATTCGAGTAATATGGGAATATCTTCTTTTCGTTCTCTCAATGGTGGAATATGAATAATGAAAGAACTGAAACGGTAAAACAAGTCTTCACGAAATTTTTTTTCTCTAATTAATTTTTGTAAATTACGGTTTGTAGCAGTAATGACCCGTACATCTATTTCCAAATCTGTATTTGAGCCAACTCTGCGGATCTTATTTTGTTCCAGAACTCGTAGAAATTTGGTTTGCAGATTCAATTGCAGATCACCGATCTCATCCAGAAACAGAGTTCCTTTGTCTGCAATCTGAAACCAACCTGTTTTATTCTCCGTAGCTCCTGTAAAAGCTCCCTTTTTATGTCCGAAAAATTCGCTTTCAAACAGATTCTCAGGAACGGCAGAGCAATTTACATCGTAGAAATATTTATTTTTTCGTCTGCTCAAATAGTGTATTCCACGTGCAACGAGTTCTTTTCCAGTGCCACTTTCACCGGTTATCAACACATTTGTTTTGTCTGACTTGGCGATTTTACTCATCAAATTGATGATAGATTTGATAGCGGAGCTTACTCCGATAATTTGGCTACCTGTTTTTTCCTGTAGTTCTTTAGAAAGTAAGTCGAAATTTTGTTGGGTTCGATGAAGTTGTTTTTTCATTTCCACGAAACGTTTGGTTCTTTTGATGGAAGTTTGAATGTTGATGAGTTTAAAAGGTTTAGGAAAGAAATCAGAAGCTCCGTAACGCATCGCATTTATTATAGTGCGCCTATTTCCGAAACCTGTTATCATTATCACTTCGATTTCGGAATATTTTTTTTTGATGATCTGCAGAACTTCGAGCCCATCCATTCCGGGTAGATTGATATCCAATATCACAATATCAATCTCTTCTTTTTTTAATAAATCCAATCCGATCGAAGGTTTATCTGCTTCATAAACCACATAATCTTTACTTTTTAGAAATTCGCTAATCTCATCACGGTAGATTTTTTCATCATCAATTATTAAAATTTTAAATTCTGTCATAAAAAAACTCCTTTTGAAGGAAAAGGGAGAATAGGAAAAAGGAGAAAGGAAGAAGATAGAAATTCCCTTTTCCCTTTTCCTTCCTCCTTTTTCCTATTCTTATACTAAAACTTTTCTTTTCTTGCAATTATCAAATTTGTTAGCATTCCTGAAATCTTCAGTGTTTCTTTTATTAAACCATTGGAAATAGATTTTTCAATAATGTTTAATTCACTTGCTAAATATAATTGTGTTCTTAATTCAGCACAAGATCCTTTTGCAATATAAAGAAAGCGAATGAATTCTTTGTTAGACTGTCTTTTATAACCTTCAGAAAAATTCGAAGGAATTGAAACAGCAGCTCTTTGCATTTGATCTCTTAACCCAAAATCTCTGCATTCTTTCAAATTCCTATAAATATTTAACGTTAATCTCATAGATATTTTCCAAACATCATAATCTTCAAACTTTTCAATTTTTTTAGACATAACTGTTCGCCCTTTTCCTTTTTCCCTTCTCCCTTTCTCCATTTTTAAATCTTCGGCAACATCACTTTCATCCTCGTATATTCCCCAAATTTACTTTCAGCGATGATATCTCCATTCATCCCTTTGATAATTCCATAAATAATTGAAAGTCCCAAACCGGTTCCTTTGTCAGGTTCTTTGGTTGTGAAGAACGGATCAAAAATTTTACCGACAATTTTTTCAGAGATACCGCAACCGTTATCTTCAATTTCCAAATAAATATTTTTACTGTTCTCATTAGTTCGAATGGAAATTACTTTTTGGAATGATGAACTTGTATTTTTTTCTTTTTCATCTAAGGCATCTTTGGCATTTGTTAATAGATTTAGAATAACCTGCTCCAATTTATACTTGTTTCCGCTTATGAAAGAAATTTTTTCTTTCAGATTGATCAGCAATTTTACATTATGATTTTCATATTGAACTTGCAATAGCGACAAGGCATTTTTTATCGTTTCGTTGATATTAACATTTTCGAAAATCATAGTTTTTTGATCTCTTGAAAAAATGCGAATATGATCAATAATTTGATTTATTCTATCGTAATACCCATCAATGTTTTTCAGTTTTTTCTCAAAATAATTCTCTGTTAATCTGTTTTCTGTAAACGCAAAATAGATATTTTCCAAACTCATCGAAATACCACCGAGTGGTTGATTTATTTCGTGGGCAATTCCGGCTGCCAGTTTACCGATAGATTCCAATTTTGATTTTTGAATAAGAAGTCGTTGTTGTTCTTCAAGTTTTTTAAGTTCTTCTTGAATCCGTTGTTCAAGCTGATTATTCAGTTTTTTAATTTCTGCTTCCACCATCTTTTGGGTTTGTATCTCTTTTTGTTTGATACGAAAGACAATGAAAGAGAAAATGAATAAAAGAACAACGATGAAAACAATAATATTTAAACGGGTCTTTTGCTTTGCCAATTTCAGTCCCTGAATTTCGCTGTTTTTGGTTAGGATTTCTATCTCTTTTTCTTTCTTTTCCGTATCGTATTTAGTCTGTATTTCGGCAATTACCCGCTCGCTTTCCAAAGAATTCAAACTATCTTGAACAGCAGTACTAAGTTTGTAATTTTCTAAAGCTTTTTCATAATCACCGGTTTGAGAACAATAATCAGAAAAGCCTTGATAGATACTTCTTAACAAACCCGGTTCGTTTATCTCCAAAGCAATTTTAAGTGCTTGGGAAAAGTTTTCATAAGATTTTGGATAATTATTCATCTTTAAATATAAGTTACCGATGTTAGTCAGATGTGTTGCTTCACTTGATCTGATATTAGTTTTTCTGCTGAAATCCAATGCTTTCTTAAAATATACCAGAGCTTGATCGAACTGCTTATTTTCTTGATGTAGCATCGCAATGTTATTCAGAGCACTTCCGCGATAGAATATATCGTTTATCTCCTCTCCTAATTCTAATGTTTTCAAGCTAAATTCTAGTGCTTTGTCATAATTCCCGATCTGTTTGTAAGAAATTCCCAACCCAGTATACGCCTGCAAAAGCATTTCCGAATTGTCTGTTTGTTCAAATATTTCTTTTGCTCTTGTCAGATATTTCATTGCTTTTTTAATATCTTCTTTTCCAAATAAGTAAAAATGTCCGATACTTATCATAGAAAATGCTATCTGCTCATTGTTCCCGATTTCCTCCTTGAGTTTCAGTGATTCCAAATACGCCTTGAGAGCCTTATCATAATTTCCTGCTTTTTTGTAAACATTGCCGATATTATTCAAAGCAATTGCAGCATTGACTTTATCATTCGTCTCATCAAAAAAATCCAAAGATTTTTCGTAATATTTTCTTGCTTCGGAATATTTCGCAATATATGAATACATATTTCCGATATCGTTGTTGACCTCTGCAATTTCTTTCATTTTTCCTGTTTTTATCCATTCTTCTTTAGCTTTTTCAAAATATTTTAAAGAATTTTTATAATCATATTTATAGGGATAAAAATTTCCATATTCAGAATAAATTTCCGGTATTATCTCGTCATATCCGATCTGCTTCGCTTTACTCAAACTCTCGTCGAAATATTTTACTGCTTTCTCAATTTCTTTCTTCATTCTGTAAGCTATTCCTATCAGTTTTAGAGCTTTACATTCTAATTTTTGCAAATGATCTTCCCGGCAGATAGTTAATGCTTGAACAGCATAATCCAAATTTTTATCTGGCTCTTTATATAAATAAATGTCACACAATTGAAATAGTATTTCAACTTTGTCTTTTCTTTGAACTGTCTGTAATTCCAAATGCAAACTGTCTGCTTTTGTATTAGCAGAAATACTAAATGAGATAAAAAGTATAAGAATTATTAATATTATCTTTTTCAAAGAAACTCCATATTATTCATTTAAAAAAGAAATTATTTTTTGTAGTTAAATTGTCAATTTGTAAAAATGAACATGAAGTAAAATATTGTAGGAGACTGTTCACATCTCATCCCACCTTTTTCAATAAGTTAGCTGCTATAGCTTTGGTAATATTGCACA
>JAIORE010000306.1 GCA_021108315.1 Candidatus Cloacimonadota bacterium | reverse complement strand
CCAGCTTACGAGAATATTTCCAAAATTATCGCAAATACTGTGCCGAACGGTATTGTTCCCACACCTAAAAAGTGTGGGCTAATTATGCTAATTACATTCAGCATTCTAATTTCAATTTTATATAGCTTACTCTAAGTTATTTGGAATACTTTGCCAAAAAAGATCATCCTGTAAATCAATAGCCCCTACCTTCAGATAGGGGAATGATATTACAAACAAAACGTTTACGGCGTTCACGCCGTTCCAGAATAATGTTCTTCTATGGTTCTTAATTATTTTTTCTTAGCGTTTCAGCGTCTTTGCGAGAGAAATTTTTCCTATTTATTCACATTAAAATTATCAATAAACTTCATCAAAATAGCACTTCTGGTTGGATGTCTCAATTTTCTCAATGCTTTATCTTCGATCTGTCGGATGCGTTCTCTCGTAACATTGAAAATATGACCAACCTCTTCCAAAGTTCTATGATAACCATCATCAATTCCAAATCTTAAGCGAATCACACGTTCTTCTCGCTGAGTGAGAGTTGTTAATATTTCATCAACCTGTTTTTTAAGCAAAGTTCGTTCTGCCATTCTTTCTGGAGAGATTGTGGATTTATCTTCAATGAAATCACCCAAAAGGCTATCCTCATCATCGTGTCCGATAGGTTTATCCAGAGAAACCGGTTCTTTGGTAATTGCTAATATATTTTTGATTTTATCAACCGGAAGGTCTAATTTTACAGCAATTTCTTCCGGATAAGGCTCTCTTCCCAGTTCTTGAAGCAGCTTTCGACTGGCTCGTTTCACTTTGTTGATAGATTCTATCATATGAACAGGAATTCTAATTGTACGTGCTTGGTCAGCAATAGCTCTAGTGATCGCTTGCCGAATCCACCAAGTTGCATAGGTACTGAATTTGTAACCTTTTCGATAATCGTATTTATCAACTGCTCTCATCAATCCGGTATTTCCTTCTTGAATGAGGTCAAGAAAATCAAGCCCACGATTGTTATAGCGTTTGGCGATACTTACCACCAATCTCACATTCGCTTCGATCATCTCATTTTTAGAACTCTCTTTCATTTTTTCGCCACGATCAATTTCCCCGAGAAGATCAATCAATTCTTCGGCGATCATCCTTGTTTCAAGTTCTACGCGACGGATTTTTCTACGAGCATTTTTTATCTTTCGTAGTGTTTCGATAAAAACATCAGGTTCTATACCAGTTTCTTGCTTTACAGCTACAAAATCTTCATCAGATTTATTTGCTTTTCTCCCAAAAGTACAGATTTCATCAATAGTATATCTTCTAATTTTGGATAAACGTTTAATTGTTTTTTGGCTTTCCTTGATTCTATCAACCAAGCTTCTAATGCGGTAAACCATTCGTTTGAGAAGTTTTTCATTATAGGTAATTCTATCAAATATCAGGAATATTTTTGCTCTTTCTTTATCAATAGTTTCTTGGTCGAGTAAATGTCCGGTATCGTCCAAATCGCTAATATCAATCAATTCACCGATTTTATCAAAGTTAACTTTTACTTCTTTGATAACTTGTTGGAATTCTGTAATCAAACGGGCTTCTTGGGCTTTATCCATCCAACTTCCGTATTCGATTTTAAAAATCTGATCGACTTTAACTCTTTTTTCTTTGTAGCGATGCATGAAATTTTCCATTTCACGAAGAGTACTACCTGTCATAAAGATAAATTTATTAATATATTTTTGACCGCTTTCGATCTTTTTGGCAATTCTAATTTCACCTTCCCGATCAAGCAAAGGAACTCGTCCCATCTCACCAAGATACATTCTTACCGGATCATCGTAATATCTTTTATTTTGAAATTTCTTTGGTGCTTTTTTACGCTTTACAGGTACTTTTTTGCGAGTTGCTCTTTTTTGGGTTTCGTCAATCAGTTCCATTCCTGAATCAACAAGTTCAGAAATTATATCATCAATTTTATCCAAATAAATTGGATTGGGTGGTAAAGTTTCATTGATTTGTTTAAATGTTAAGGTGTTTTGGTTTTTTTTACCAAGCTTGATCAATTTCAAAATACATTCATTAATACTTAACATCAATTCTCCTTATAAAGGGTTTTTCTAACTACTTTCGGACTCAATTCTGAGATTTTTTCAATTATTACTTTTCTCTCTGATTTTAGCTCAAGATTATTTTTATCTTTTTGAATTATTACATCAATTTTTTCAAGATCATCTTTATATTTTCGTAACTTAATATCTCTAATTACATTAGCTAATAATAGCTCAGGATGATCTTCCAATAAAATTCCTGCAACAACATTTTGAACTTCTGCATCTTCAAACAGTTCTAAAATCATCGATTTTTTCATCTCATCATGCAATTGGTACAAAACATTTTCAAATATCTTTTTATAGATTTCAGATAAAAAGTAATCCGATTTTAGCTCTTGAGCAACTTTTTTATGACTATTTACATCATTTAATAGTATTTTTATGATTGATCTCTCTTCGAGATACTTATTTAGCTCATTTGTAACAGTTGAAGGCTCATCTTTTTTTTTGTAGCGATGCTTCTTTTGATTTAGTTTTGATAGTAGAGAATTGCTACTTAATGAGAAAATTTCAGATATTTCTTTGATAATTATTTCTCGACTTACCGGATCTTTGATCTCCTGTACAGAATCCAGCAAAAGTTCAATTTTATTTTTTTCAGTATAGGCAAGAATTTTATCATTTTCCAAAAATTTAAAGAAATCAATAGCATTATCAATATATTTTTGAAGCTCATCTTTTCCGTGTTTCACCAAAAAACTATCAGGATCCTCTTGATCCGGCAAAGTAATTATTTTAGTTACCAATCCTCTTTTCAAAATTTCGATACTGGCTCGTACAGCGGCTTTGATTCCAGCTTTATCACCATCATAGATCATATAGAAATTACTCGTATATCGTTCCAATAAACTAATCTGTTTTGAAGTGAGCGATGTCCCGAGTGAAGCGACTACATTCGTAAAACCGGTTTCATACAAACGCAGATAATCCATATATCCTTCACAGATCAGAACTTGCTTTTTACGAGAAATATTATAACGCGTAAAATACAATCCGTAAAGTTCGTTTCCCTTTGTGTAAATATCTGTAGTTGGTGAATTTACATACTTTCCGGTATTTTCTTGCTTGTGCAAAATCCTACCACCGAAGGCAACTATTTTACCGGTGATAGAGTGGATAGGGAACATCAACCTATCTCGAAATACATCAATCGTCCCATTTGCAGATTTATTGAATAATCCGCTTTTTAGAAGGTCATTTGGATTGAATTTATTTTTAAACAGATGATTGTACAAAGCTGTGTAACTATTTAGGGAATAACCGAGTTCCAGTTTTTCGATTGTTTCCTTAGAAACCGAGCGAGATTCAAGATAATCACGAGCAAAACTACCATGTTTTACAAGATTATCACGAAAGAAATTATTTGTTTTTTGATAAATTAAATACAGAATATCATGCTGAGATTTTTTTTCTGGATTTTGGCGATCATTTTGAAGTTTAACCCCAGCTCTCTCAGCGAGTTTTTTCAGGGCTTCATAAAAAGAGATTTTCTCATAATCACGCACAAAAGTGATAGCATTTCCGGCAACTCCACAACCGAAACATTTAAATATCTGCTTCTTTTCACTCACAACAAACGAAGCGGTTTTTTCATCATGAAACGGGCAAGGAGCTTTGAAATTTGAGCCTGCTCGCTTGAGTGGAATGTAGCTTCCGATTACATCCACAATATCGGTTCTGGAAAGCACATCTTCAATATTATTGTTCATGTCATTTATTACTCTTGCTGATATTTCTTTAATTCCATAATTATTTATCCAATTTTTTATTATTAGAATATTTTAATGAGTTTGCGTTATTGTTTGAAACAATTTTTTTCCCAGAACTCTTTTCTAATTGTTTTCGAGCTACATTGGCAACTTTTCCACCTTCCTTTGCAACTTCTATATTTTCATTAAAATTTTGTGGCTGTTTTTCTCTTGATATTTCTGTAGTTGAAGCTTCTGCTAACATATTGAATACCAATTCCAAATTAGTCATATTGTCTCTTAGATTTTCTTTTTTCAATTTCTTGAAAGATTTATATTCTTTAACTGTAAATCCACTCCACGCTTTTGTTATTTCATTTGTGAGGATTGCGTATTCTAAACCTTTTTTTACTCCGTGCTCATCCCATTCATCTGTTAATTCTTTGCGAATTTCTATACTTTTCAATCTTTGATTTATCCAATCTTTGCTATATCCTTTTTTTAGATATGTTTCCATTGCACGTTCAAAAGCTAATTCAGGATCTTCTATTTCATTAATTCTTTCTGCTCCAACTTTAGCCAACCATTGTTTGAATGGTTCTGCTTTCTTAGAAGGAATTGATTGGATAATTCTGAGAATACCTTCGGTGTCCGAGGTTTGAATTTTACGCATTTTACCATCAGCTGCTAACATTTTAAGAGGGGTACAAATTGTACCCCAGTTGGTATTTAGCTCAGGATTTCGAGAACGCATTTTTTTTATATATTGTTTTACATCAGTACTTTCTGATAATATTTTAACAACATCTTGCACTGAGAAATACCATTTTTCTTCATTTTCATTCCATAATGTTCGTACTTGTTTTTGTTCAAAAAGTTTTATTGCAGTTTCCTTATTCATCACTAAAACCTCTTAATGTCTCTTGGGGTTTTTTGAAAATAATGTTATTTTCCAACATATATTTTTTTCAAGTAAACAACGATCTGTATAAATTATATTTACTTTTATTACATTTGCATAATATATTTTCTTTGGTTGAGCGAAAGATCAGAAAGATCAGCTGACCCGTTGGTTTCCGAATCTGTGGTTATGAGGATTTGACCACTCTCTTGTTCAGCCTTTTAATAAACTCAAGTTCCCCTATTAGTCTTATAAATATCCAGCTTTGCGACTTAGCGTCTTTGCGGTGAATCAATATTTCTCATGAATCCCTGAATTCAACAATTGTTACACCAAAACCACCGGCTGTGGAAGCCGGAGAATAATAGTCTTTTATATTTTTTTGAGTTCTTAAGAAATTTCGTACTTTATTTCTCAAGACTCCTGTTCCTTTGCCATGCACGATTCTCACTTTGTTCAATCCGGCATATTGAGCATCATCCAAAAAATTGCGGATCAATGGCAATGATTCATCAAAAGTAAGACCAAGTAATTTCAGCTCAAATTTGATCTCTTTTGGTTCAAGCTGCCAGTTCGAGTAATCCGTTGTTGTTTGTGGCTTCACTTTATTTGTTCGATATAAATTATTTGTATTTGTTGAGAAAACCATACCATTTATATTTACTTTGATACGATCAGAGGTAATTTCGATGATCTCACCTTCCGTTTCCATATCTTTGAGCCAAACCACCTCACCAATTCGAGGTTTTTGGATTTTTTTCCTCTCTGAAAGTTCAATAATTTTTATATCTTCCGAAAGAGATTCAGTCAATTTGTGAATTTTCTTTAATGAAGATTTCAGTTCCTCTTTTTTCTCAACTCTTCCTAACTTTTTTAATTGTTTCAGTTCAATATTAAAATCTCTCTGAATATTTCCGATAAATTCCCGAGCTTCACTGAGAGTTTGTTTTTTCTTCTCTTTTGCTTCTTGTTCCAGATCAGATATTTTTTTTTCATATTCTGAAATTTTCATATTCAGAAGGCTATTCTTTAATTGATTTTGATAAACTTCCTTTCCCAAAGTAATTTTTTCTTCATTGATTTTTTTTAAAAGTGAAGTAAGCTCAATATTTTGGCTTCCTGTCAATTCTTTCGCTTTTTCTATCAAAGATTTATCTAAACCAAGATGTTCAGCTACTTCAATCGCAAAACTATTTCCGGGCAAACCGGGTTTAAAATGATAAGTCGGAATATGTTTATTTGAATCGAACTGCATTGATGAATTTTGGCAGAATTCATCTGATTCAGCAAAGATTTTTAAAGATGTATAATGCGTTGTGATAATTCCGGTCATTTTTTTTGTAATTACGTTTTCCAAGA
The DNA here is from genome assembly GCA_021108315.1 of Candidatus Cloacimonadota bacterium. Classification (GTDB taxonomy): domain Bacteria; phylum Cloacimonadota; class Cloacimonadia; order Cloacimonadales; family TCS61; genus JAIORE01. The sequence continues at coordinate 2,365 of JAIORE010000306.1, read as the reverse complement.
TTGCTTGAGCTAAAGCCGAACCTTGTTCCGGATCGGTTGCTGCTCCAATTTCATCTATCAAAATTAGACTTTTTTGATTTCCATTTGATAGGATTTGGGAAATTTTATCAATATGTGACGAAAATGTACTTAGCGAATTTTCCAGCGATTGCTGATCTCCAATATCAGAAAAAATATGTTGGAATATACCGATTTCACTATCTTCTTTTGCCGAAATAGGAATTCCCGATAATGCAAGTAAAGTCAAAAGTCCGGTTGCTTTCAGCGTAACTGTTTTCCCTCCGGTATTTGGTCCTGAAAGAATTAACAAGCGAAATTCTTCTCCGAGAGTAATATCAAAAGGGATTACTCTATCAATATCTCCTAAAGTTTCAATTAACAATGGATGTCTTGCCTGAATTAGCTTAACAATTGGTTCATCTACAATTTTTGGTTTAGTTGCTCCGAATCTCAGTGAAATATTTCCAATTGCAAAATAAAGGTCAAATTCGGTTAATAATTTTGTGTTTCCAATTATTACTTTTGAATTATCATTTATTTGAGCAGAATATTTTATCAAAATTTTTAGAATTTCCTGCTTTTCTTCGGCAGAATTCAATTCCAAATTATTATTCAAACCCACAATCTCAGTTGGCTCAATATAAATTGAGGATTTGCTGGAAGAGCGTCCGTGAACTATTCCCGGAATAAAAGAAACAGCTCCCTCTTTTATAGGAATCACGGCTCGTTCATTACGTTTCGTTGAGATTTTATCAAAAAGAAAATTGTTTTTATCAAGTTCATCCATTTTTTTGGAAATTTCAAACTGAATATTTTTTCTAATTCCCCTACTTTTTTTTCTTAAAGAGTTCAAAGTAGGAGAAGCAGAATCTAAAACATTGCCATCTGCATCAAAAATTTCCGTAAATCGTTTTTCAATTTCAGGTAAATTGTAGATTTTTTTTGCCATTTTTTGAATAAGCTCAAGTTCCTCAAAATCGGTTAAATTACCAGCAAGTCGATTTGATAATTTTACATTAATATAGATTTTCTTCAACTCTTCAAAATTGTAGTTTTGATAATGAAAATCTTCCATAATTGCAGAGACATCAGATAATTTTTCAAAGTTAAAGCTGAAATCTTTTACTAATTTTGTAAACTCTTCGGAAAGGTCTAATTTTCTTAAAATAGTTGATTTATCAGAAAGTGGATGTAGTTCTAAGGCAGATTGTTTTGCATTGTTAGAATGGCATTTATCTGCTAATAGATTCAAAAATTTATCAAATTCTAATTGTTTAAGTTCATACATTTAATTGTTTCTGTTGTTTAACCGAAAAGTAGTTTTATTATAGTTTAACGAGACAAAATAAAGATGTTGATTGGTTTAATTGATGGCTTTTGTTCAATAATTTCTGATTTCAAATTTCTAATTTCTCATTTGGTTAGATGTTTACCTTTTTTATCAACTCATCAATAGCGTCTTCTTGTTTAGATTTAAGGTCTGGCATTTCTTGCGAAATTTTATCTGCTAATAAACGAAGTGATGTAACAGCTTGGGAATCAGAAGTTGCTTCAACAAAATCTTCTTCAAACGGAGTAAGATTTATCAATAAAACCATAATAATGAGAATTATCAAACCATTACAAAGTCCTAAGATAGCTCCTAAAATCCTATTAAGAGCTGAAATTTTGAGTTTCTTGATAATTTTGTGAAGAATTTTAATCAAGATTTTGGCAATGATAGCAATAAAAATAAAAACTACGAGATATGATATTATTACGGCAATTATTTCTGAAAGGTTAAACTTTGTTACTAAAAAAAATACAATCACCGGACTTAATTGAGATACTATAATAATGGAAATAACCAATGCTGCCAGGCTGATAACACTTGCTACAAATCCTTTTTTGAGTCCTACTAAAATTGCGATTAATAAAAATACAAAAATACCAATATCAATAGGGTTCATAATTTCCTTGAATAATTAATAGTAAGGATTGCATAAATAGTAAAAATCTCGAGTCGGGTTTCACACAAAACCGGACTCGGGATTTTACGGTAATTTATTTTCTTTAGCTTGAAAGTTTTTCTTTTACGATGTTACTTAATAATCTTCCATCTGCTCTACTACCAAGTTTTTGAGAAAGAATCTTCATCACTTTTCCCATATCCTTCATAGAATTTGCTTGAATTTTTTCGATGGCAAGAATTACTTCGCTCGTTAATTCTTCCTCCGAAAGAGGTTTGGGTAGGTATTCTTTAATGATTTCAATCTCTTTTTTTTCTATTTCAGAGAGATCTAATCTATTACCTTTTTCGTAAAGCTCAATTGCTTGCTCTCTACTCTTCACCTGACTTTTAAGGATCTGTAAGGATTCTTCCTCT
>JAIORE010000222.1 GCA_021108315.1 Candidatus Cloacimonadota bacterium | reverse complement strand
TTGTAAGAAAAACTATAAAGAATGATTAATAGTGAGAGTGCAGTTGAACAGTCTCACAAATAGCTAACCTATTAGCCATCAGCATTTATTTAGGAAAGAGGTCTAATGCACTCTAAAGAAAAAAAAGATTCGGAAGAAGGAGAGAAAAACGTTTGTTTTCTTACATCACCTTAATCCTCTCCTGCGAGGAAAGGAAACGATATTCCCCTTCTCCTTGCAGGAGAAGGGGTTAGGGGATGAGGTTTATTTCATCAATATTTATCCTGTGAAGTGGCTAAGTCTACTTCATAAGGATCATTTTTCGTAAATGTTCTTTATTATCAGTTTTCAATTTGTACATATAAACTCCTGAAGAAACTGCATTTTGATGAGAATCTTTCCCATTCCAATTTACAGTAATATATTCATTTGCACTAACGTGATCATCAAATAACGTAATAACTTTTTGTCCTTTGATGTTGTAAATACTCAATTCTGCGTTACCGGATTGTACCACTGCAAATTTTATCTCGGTTTCAGGATTAAAAGGATTTGGATAATTTTGTAGTAAACCAATAACAACAACTGATGGTACATCAGGATTATCAGGTTCAATTTCTACTTCCAAAGAAATTGGTCCAAAAAGTTCTGTATTTCCAGAATATTCTACGCTTTCCAGCCAATAATTGTAAATAAATCCATTTTCAAATTCATTAGTATCTTCAAAAGAATAATGATGCTGTTCTGAAGTTGTTCCAAATCCATCTATGAGGTCATTATTTAAGGAGAAAGATTGTCCAAAATTATCGGAATTTGAACGGTAGATATTCCAACCTGAATTGTGTGATTCTGATTGAGTAGTCCATTCAATAATTGCCGAATTGTTTTCAAAATAACCGGTGAAAGATGATAATGTCACTGGAAGCGGCTCTTCTTCTGCTTCATGTCCAAAAAGCCCATAATCTGTACCGACAAGAAGATCATCGTAATAGAGAAATTCAATGGAAGTCCCTGCGGGATAATCAAAGTAAGTCGTCCATGAAGTTGCTCCATAATACCATACATAAACAGAACTATTCACAGCAATATACATATCTTGATTTACTTCATCATAAGTAATTGCATTCCCAACTCCCGGTGAGGGTAATCCGAGATAGCTGACTACAGTCCAATATGTATCACCAACAGCTTTGTAATAGCATTTCACATCTAAACCAAATTCATCTGTACCACAAGCAAAAATAATATCATCATCTGTTACATACAGATCTTCAATAGAAGCATTGATATGAATCATTGATCCAGCTTCAATAAAATCAAATGTATTCACCCAAGAACCACCAATATATTCACAACGATAAACTCCATTTGCGGTATCGGAAGATCCAACATGATAATCTACTCCAACATAAAGTACTGTATTTCCACCTTCCTGAACGACAACGACATCATTTGGGTCTATTCCATCAGCAGGAATCTCTCCTCCTATAATAGCAGTATTTGACCATGAAGAACCGTTGTAATCAACTTGATACAAGTTACCTCTATCTTCAGTTGTTTCATCATGATCTTCAAAATCATGAACACCTACATATACTCGTTCTGTCGCTGAATAGTCATCAATAGCAATACAGGAAGCATAAGGTCCAATTGTCAATCCAAGTGCACCCAAATCCATTATTTCTACAAAATTTGCTGAGGTCAAAGCACCGTATGATGTGTCATATTTCCACACTCGACTTTGGCTTCCGGCATAAACCGGATTCGCAGTAGAAGTAGTGGCAATAGAGCGATAAGGTGTAGAATCGTTCCCTGGCCATAGTGGTTGTGAAATCCAATTTGGAGCAGTTGTATAATCTTCTACATACCAAACTCCCGATTTACTGGCAACCCAAGCATATTCCTTGGTTTCATCCATATCAAAAGCACTTACTTGCACTGCTGTGATACCATCATTCCACTCCGAAGCTGTAACTGCACTGCAATCATAATATCCCAATCCCCAATCGGTTCTTAAATATATTAAATCTGTATTTAAAGGATCAGCACAATGAGGACTATCCATCACAGGTGTTAATGTAGATGCCATATTAGACCAACTTAATTGGATTCCGTTGTCATTACTTACCGCTCTTCCGAAGAATACATGGTAATCCGGGCTTGTATCTGCAAAACTTATTCGTGATCCCCAGCCTGATTCTGCATTTATAGAAAAAGTTGTCCAATTAACACCATTATCGTCTGTATATCCTATATAAGAATCATGTGGATCTTGTACATTTCCACCTACAAAAATTCTCCCGCTTGGAGAAATACCGGCAGCGAAGTAATCTTTTCCGGTTGCATTCAAATCGGTAACAGGAATTGTAGTAAATGTTGTTGAATTGCTTATTGCATAATAAGCATCTGATGATTCATGAATAATGGGTGGTGTTCCATCTTCAAAAACATATAAATGGTCATTAGCGGGATTGACCATAATTTCCGGTCTTTGGATTCCACTATATCCTAAATTGGTTATTGTCGTTTGTCCAGTAGCGAATACTACTCCTGAACTAGAAATTTCACCGAAATGAAGATTTACATCAGCACCGGCATATTTTATCCAAAATATATAGGAAGTTGAGTGAGTATTTGAATAAATAATCTCAATATCTTCTGCTATTCCGGTATCAACCGTATAGATATTTCCAGCAATCGTATTTGTTCCCAACAATTCTCCACTGCCAGCTCCCACAAAAACATAACCCGAACCTTCATCGGCAGCAAAACAGCGAATATTCGTTCCATACCCATCATCAGCATCAATATCCGGTATTGTTTGAAAAGTTCCGAAAACCGGAGCTGTTGGGATTGTATTATCTACATCTGCATAAAACATTGAGTTTGCACTTAAAGTTGAAATAAATACTCTGGTTGTTGTTGTACTGGTGGCAATTGCATCATAATCTTGAATATAACCACCATAAACAGGTTCTGCTACCGGAGCAGAAGCACCAAACAAAACCATAAACGTAAAAGCCATTAAAAAGAGTGTTATTATTTTTTCTCTCATATTATCCTCCCTGAATAATTTTAGGACTATTAACGCAAGGATAGTGCCAGATGAAAGAAAAAGTTTTTGTAAAGTTGCGAAGATGCATAGAGAAGAGAAAGAGAAAAAATATCCAATATCCAACACAGAATATCCAATTATGAAATAAAAAAGAAACCTCACCTCAATCCTTTCCTGCGAGGAGATGGGTTAGAGGATGAGTTTTTTTTGAATTTGACGCAGAGCATTGGAACGAGATAAAGGACTGAAAAAAATGATTTTTTTACTCCTTTCCCCTTGCGAAGGGGAAGGGTTGGGGATGGGGTTAATTGTAAAAAAATATTACATTTTTTCAAGAAAAAGATAATATTGAATCAACATTATCTTGAAAACAGCTGTAATTGACTATTAATAAAAGAAATACCTAATCATTAATCATTGTTCCACATTTGAAACAATGTAAAATAACATTACATTATTTCTTCAAATCATTCTGTTTGATTATTTTATCCAAGCGAGGTCTGCTAATTCCTATTTCATTGGCTGTCTTGGATTTTTTCCAATTATTTCTCTTTAATACTTTGAGAACAATATCTGCTTCGACTTTCCGCAATAGATCATCAAGTTTACTTCCGGAAAACGCTTCGAGAAGGTTTATATTATTCTTACTAATCGAAATATGCGAATCAGGGAAAAGATGAGATGCAGTAATCATTGAATTTTCAGGAACATTTATCATAGCACGCCCGATTGCATTTTTCAATTCGCGTACATTATTTTTTTGCCAATCATAGTTTATCATTGCAGAAATGGCTTCTGATGAAAATCCTGAGACTTTTTTATTGTTTTCCAAAGCAAATTTCTCCATAAAATTCATCGCGAGAATGGGAATATCTTCTTTTCTTTCTCTCAAAGGAGCTACATAGAGTGGGAAAATGCTTAAACGATGAAAAAGGTCGTTTCTGAAATTTCCAATTTCGATTTCACTAATCAAATCTTTGTGAGTAGCAGCAATAATTCTCACATCCAATTTCAAAGCACTTGTTCCACCAATTCTATTAAAAGTTCTATCTTCCAAAATCCTCAATAGTTTTGATTGGATATTTAAAGGAAGTTCACCTATTTCATCTAAAAAAAGAGTACCATTTTGAGCCAATTCAAATTTTCCTTTACTTTGCAGAGTTGCTCCGGTAAAAGCTCCTTTCTCGTGTCCAAATAAAATACTTTCAGCAAGTTCAGCCGGAATTGCTGCACAGTTTACAGCAATGAATTTTCCTTTTCGATTTGGACTCATCTTGTGAATTGCCTGAGCGACCAAGTCTTTTCCTGTACCGGATTCCCCAGTAATCAATATTGATAAGTTATAACGTGCAGCTTGGTAGATATTTTTGAAAAGTTCTCTCATTTTTTTGCTGTTACCAATCATAAGATCCATTTTATGAATTTCCGATTTTATATGTTCTTCATAAAATTTCTCAGATTTATCTAAAATAGGTGAAATTAATTTTGCGATAGAAATTACACTGTTCATATCTTCTTCTGAAAAAGCTCCGACCACAATATTTCTCCGATCAAGATAAAGAGCTGCTTTCTTATGGAATTTTAATTCAAGTGGAACTGCTATAACTGAAAGGAAAACTTTTCCCAAAATACTTTTGTTGTCTTGAAACTGTTCTGAATCAACAGCATTTTGAGTGTAAATATTTTTGTTTTGCTCCATAACTTCCCGGAGAATAGTTTCACTAAAATCAAGATCTTCCTCTTTCAAATCTGGTGAAATTGCCAAAGTTTTCATCTTTTTTTCTGAATTATCATAAACTACAATCTGACAATTATCGGCTTGACACTTTTCTACAAGAAACTTCATCAATTCCAAATAAGCTGTTTCCGGATTAATTAGAGTCAAGAAAGTTTTCATTATATCAGGAGTAAAATCCTGCTCTGAATTTTCACTTTTGATAATGTCCGGCTTTTCATTTTCACTAATAAACAAACTTTTAGATAGATATTTTGAAAGTAGATTACAAATATTTTTATCTTTAATTTCGCTATTCAATTGATGACCAATCAACTTATAAATAATACTTAATTTCTCTTTAAAATTTCCATTATTTCTAAAAATTAATTCTGCTTCAAAAATATCAACTTTAATATGGATCTCTTTTTTTATCTTTTTTGTGAGATATTTCTTAGCTTTTTGTAAAATCTCGGAACACTTTTTATTCTTTTTCTGAATTAAATACAAATCACTAAGTTCCAAGAGAACTTTTATATAAAGCGAAATATTTCCTTTTTGTTTGATAAGTGGTAATGCTTCCAAATAATTATCTTCAGATTTTTTTAATAAATGGAGCTTCTTATAGATATTACCGATTGCTCTAAAGGCTATACCTCGATCAAGAAAATTTCCAGTTTGAACTAATAATTTCAATTGGCAAGAATAGTTATGCAGAGCATCTTCATGATTTCCCAAAAGTTGATTGATATAGGCGATTTTTTGAAAGGTATTAGCTTTTTGCCGAAGTCGAGGAACATTTTTTATAAGTTCTAACTTTATTTGAAAATTTTCCAAGGCAATTGGCAAATTATCTTTTTTTAGATGCAAAGTTCCCAATCTTCCGTAAGCAATAGCAGTTTCGTAAGTTAAATTATACTTCATACTCTCTTTTAACATCATTTTAGCCCAAACTTCAGCTTTTGCCAATTTCCCGGTAGCAAGATAAATATTGGCAATGTTACCGATTCCTTTTACAAAATCAGCTTTCCAATGATTATCCTTACTTAGCTCCATTTGCTTCTTAAAATAAATAAGAGCTTTTTCATAATTCTTTTTTTCAAAATAAAGAATTCCCATATTGCCAATGTTCATTGAATGCAGTTTCCAATTTTTTATCTTTTCGGTTAATTTGATATTTTGTTCATTTATTTTTATCGCTTCATTCAATTTTCCTTTTAAAAAATAATGCCAAGTTAGAAATTTGAGAACTTCTGCCAAAGCAAATAAATCATTGTTTTTCTTTGCTAATTTGCGAGAAATTTCCGCCATTTTTTCAGCTCTATCTTTTTCTCCTGTATTTTGAAGCAACTTAGCCAAATCTAAATAATTTTCCGTACAATCTGCCTTTAATCTATTTTCTTTGATATCAATGATTTGTTGAGTACAAATAGAAGCTTGTTTGAAATTTAGTTTACTTTCATAGATTTCAATTTTTTTTTGTAGAAATTCGATAATTTTTTCCCATTTTTCTAAAATTGAACCATATTTGATAACTCCTTCCAGAGCCGGTAACTTCTTATCTTTGATAGATTCAAAGAATTGATAAATTTTTACAATCTCATTTGAGTTTGGATTTATCTGATAATTTTGTTGAATCGTTTCTTTCGTGATTCCGGGTATAAAATAATAATAATCTTTAGTTTCGGAAAGAAGTGAATGTTTTTTTAAAATACGGATATAATTGTAAATTTCATCTTTTGGATAATCAAATATTCTGTTAAATATCTCTTCATTGCAAGGTATATTTAGATAGAAAAATTTATGATAGAATTGTTGAACTTCATTAGGAAGACTCGCATAATTAAGGATAATCAGTCTTTTATAGGAATCAGGGAGGTCAATTTCATAAAACGTATTATTACTTAGTTTCCAATTTTCATTTTCTTTGAGCAAGTAGCCTTTTTGAAAAAAATAACCAATCAATTTCTCAATAAAAAGTGGATTCCCGGATGTATGGAAATATATTTTTTCATAATTTGAATCAGCTAAACTACTTGATCCCAGCACTGAATCAATCATTGTTTTCGTTTGAATCAGGTTCAATTCCTGTATGGGGAAAATAGTGGGAGAATTTTGAGAAATTATTCTATTTATGCTTTTTTCTTTCTCTTGATCTTTGAAATTCAGTGGGTTAAAAGTAATAATAACTTTAAAATTAAATTCGGGATTGTTTATTATATATTTTACAAACTTTAAGCTCAAATTCTGAGTATTTTCAATATCATCAATTATTAAAAGTGGATTCTCAAATAGTTTTTTGATTAATGTGCAAATATGATAAAAGTTAATATTCAAATCGTTTTCATATTTTGTGATCTCTAAATTTTCGGATGAGAATAATTCAGCAATCGGTTCATAGAATGTACTTAGTGAAATCATCGAAGGATCAGTAATTTTCAAAAATTCAGATTTTGTTAAATTTTTTAATTTTTCTGAAATTGTTTTCACAATTTGCTGCAAAAGGGAAAATTCTGTATTTTTTAAATTAATTCGTATTGCCTGATAAGTTGGTGAATCTTCAATAATCTTACTAAACAGAGTAGTTTTTCCAATTCCTAGTTTTCCGGAAATAATCGTGAATTGATGCTTCCCTATGTTAATTATTAGATTTTTTAATAGATCTTCTCGTCCCACAAAAATTGGAGGTAATAAATATGTACTATTTGCTTGAACCAGATCTATCGAATTATCCAAGATCAAATTTAAAGCAATTGCCATATCGTGAGCATTCTGAAAACGATCTTTTTTCTTTTTCTCCAATGATTTTTTTAAAATATCTCTGATATTTTTGGGAATCTCTTTAATATTTGGTATTTTAATTTTCTGATCAATCTGTTTCTTAGCAATCTCAACCCAATTCTTTCCTTCAAAAGGAACTTTTCCATAAAGCAATTCATAGAATATTATGCCAAGTGAATACAGATCGCTCCGTTGATCAATATCAGTATTACTTATGCATTGCTCTGGAGATGAATATTTCACAGTTCCCCAGAATTGATCATTTCCAAAACTGTTTTTAGGAATTTGAACAAAATCAAAATCAGCAATTTTTACTTCATCTGATTGGTTGATTAAGATATTTTCGGGTTTTAGATCACGATGAATTAACCCTTTTTCATGTAAAGCATCTAATCCATTACAAACTTGGATTAAGATTTTTAAAATATTTTGTAATGATCTGTCTTTCAACTCTGCAACAGAATTACCTGGAAAATATTCCATGATTATTCCGAAGCTATTTTCAGTTTCTACTAATTCAATCAATTCTATACAATTATTATGTTTGATCTTAGATACAATTTGAAACGTAGCAATTGAGAAATGTTTATTAATATTCAAGTCAGGATTGAATTTTTTATACAAAGCTTCTTTGTCTGTTTCAAGGTTTTTAATTTTGTATAATTCCGCAAAGTTTGTTTTTTTGTAAAAAGATATTACTTTCCAATCATTATTTATGGTTTCTATCATTATTTCACCTCAATTTGTAAAATATTTTTACATTTTGTTTTTTGTCTATTTTTTTGTTAGGCGATTATTTCTAATATTCGCTGAGACTGTTCACCTCTCATCCCACCTTTTTCAATAAGTTAGCTGCTATAGCTTTGGTAATATTGCACA
>JAIORE010000185.1 GCA_021108315.1 Candidatus Cloacimonadota bacterium | reverse complement strand
TGTGCAATATTACCAAAGCTATAGCAGCTAACTTATTGAAAAAGGTGGGATGAGAGGTGAACAGTCTCATAATTACTAAATTCAAAAAAGGGTTATCTATTTTGACAAAAAACTTAAAGACTAATATATCCGAATTTGATGGAAAAAGAATTTCTGCTTTTTATCAGCCAGGATTCATTGATAATATTGAAACACCACTTCAAAATCAAAAAAAAATAGAATTTATAACAAACTTCAAGCAAAATTTAGTTCATTATAACTCTTATAATTTGGATCAGTTGAACTGTTATTTAAAATATCTATTAGAGTTAAACATTGATATAAAGAATTTAATATCTTCCGTCCGTAAAGATATAAAATTAATGAGTAAAAACATTGTACTCAAAAGGAGAATCATTTTTGGAATATTTAATAAATAAATATTTTGAAAGAAAATTTCACATAACAAACAGCTCAGTGCTAAGATTGAGAGAAAATGTAAAAGAGCACCGCAGCTGCAATCCATTATGCCTATTTGTAGAAGTATAGAGTAAAAGTCCTTGACCAAAAAATTAAAAAGAATTTTTGAGAAATATGATTGAAAAAAAGAGTGAAATGATAAAAAATATACACATTGTTACTATTCCACAAAATCAAGAGGAATAACGACAATAAGTGATACATCCCAAATATGAACAGCTTAAATATAAAATACGAACCAGAATAAATAGGAAAAAATGGAACTAAATAAAATAATTATTCACGAGATTTTAAAAGATAGTGGAGTGAATGAAACAGAAATAAAATTGTCCGATGAGTTAATTCCAAATGATGAAAATTCTAAAAATTTGGTTTCAACGTTATTACAAAGTTATAATGGTGATAAAATATTATATGCGATTTTTGATGATACAGGAGGTAATTATTTTCCAGAGAGATATGATATCTACCGTAATTCAGACCGCACCAATATTCAATTCATTGATTTTACAAGTGCTGTATTACAAAATTTAAAACGGATTATTAAAACAACAACATTAGCAAAAGGTGGCTATTTTGTTTTTTCTGAATATACTTCGAATGGTATAACTTTTGTTACAGTTTTTTTAATTCGTGACAAAGAAGGAAAAATTCTCAGAAAAACTGAACATTCATATGCTATTCAAACTATTGAATATGTAGACACTAATAATTTAGCAATGGCTTGTAGAATAAATGAAGCCAAATTAAATAGCGGAGACACGAATTATCTAACTTTCACTCAGTTAAAACAACAATCTATTTCAGACTATTTCCTTGATTGGATTGCAGTTAAACAACTTGAAAGCAGTAGAGAATATACAAAAGCATTATATGAAATTGTTAATCAAATAGAACCACCTATTGATGCAGAAACAAATGAACCATATCCTATTGAAATTTTTAGAGATAAACTATATTCTTATGTTAAAAGTAACCCTAACAAAACCGTTAACCTTCGAGAAATAGGTTCACACTTTTATAATAACCCAAGTTATATTACAGATTTTGCCACTGAACACGACATTGTTATTGATACAGAATTTAGGTATAACAGAAGGCAGTTAAAAAAATTCGTAAGTGTTACAGTAAACAGAGATGGCATAAATTTAAAATTTTCAAGGGGTGCACTAAATGAAAAAGTCAGATTTTCAAGAGAATATGAAAATATTATCATCATTGAATCAAAAAGTTTTGTAGATGCTTTAAGAAATGAAATAAGCAATTAATATGATTGAGTATCACCAGAAAATATTTGAGTTATTCAAGGATGATTTTTCATTTACCGATGATAATATCCAGTTCTTGAAAACTTCTAAAAGTTCAAAAATTATGAATGAACTTGAAATAGAATGTGAAAATATTCAGAACAGATTCTTATCAGTAAACAAATTAAATCTGCCAATAATGATTTTTGAAAATATTTCAGATTTTTTTAAACTTAGTACATTCTCACAACTTAAAGAAACTCTAATAATCAACAATGGTAATAATCCAATCTCTTATTCAGACCATAAAACATATATTAACTTTATTGAAGACGAACAAAATTATATAATAAAAAATGCTATTGCATATTACGATTTTATTGAATTTCTAAAATCAAAAGATAATGAAGATGAAAAATCTTTTCATTTTATTGATTATTTTAATCAAGATTTTCGCAAAATTGTTTTAACAAGTCTTTCAGACAAAGGACGAGTAATAATTAAATATGAAAATGAGATACCTACATTTGACAAAACAACTAATCTTTCAAATAGTGTAATTGATTTTACTAATTGTTTCAAAGAAGACAACAATCATTTGCCAAAATTTTTAAAAAATTCTTTGATTGACTATGCTTCAAGATATATATCCGAAAGTAGGCTACAAGATATTGTAGTAAATCTTCACCAAATTGTTTTAATGGCTAAAATGAACTTTGAGGTTTATTTGAATAATCTATCTATTGATGCGGTAAAGAAAGATTATGACGAGTTTAGATCTAAATATTTCAAGGAATTATCTGACATTTTATCAAAAATGACAAATAAAATTATAGGATTACCTATAGGAATATCAGCAACTCTTTATGCTATTAATAAAATCAATGATAATCCAAGTTTTCTAATTCTTTTGTCACTTGCTTTGTTAGTTACCCTTTATTATATATGTCTATTACTTAAAATCAATTTCAAAGATATTAATTATATTTCAAAAGTATATATAAAAGATTACAATACATTAAAAAATAATAAATTCTTCAAGCTATATCCCGACGAACTTAATGAATTTGATTGTATTAAAGAAAGAATATCAGAAAGAATTAAACATTTAAAATTAATAATTGAATCGTATTTTTGGGTATTAGGGGTTACAAATATTGTAATTATTGGTTTTATTCTTTCAAAAATTGGAATAGAAAATGAACAGATATTGCTGATATCACTTATTGAATTGATATTATTAATTATAATGAGAATCAATATGTCAAATAAAAAAAACAAAGTATAAGAATATATAAATTATTGTTCCACTTGTATTAAATGAAAATAATAATTGAATATTAATAGGAAAAAGGCTAAATTATGAAATTCGATAATATAAAAACATATTTGGGTAAGCAAAAAATTAAAGTTGTAGAAATTTATAATTTTGATAAAAATAGAATAAAATACACTGACAAAATAAAAGGTTGGAAAATTGATAAGTTCAGAGGTGATGAAGAAATCGTCAGAGCTTTTATTCTTGCTAAATTAGTAAATGAACTTGGATATAAACCTGAAAATATTGAAATTGAAAAAGAATATGATATTGGAAGACCAAAAGTAAATAAACCAAGAATTGATGTTATTGTTAGAGATGATGAAGGTAATGTCTTTCTTTATATTGAACTGAAAAGTCCACAAGAATTTGAGAAAAACAAAGATGAGGTAATTGAAAAACAATTATTTAATCTTGCTTCTCAAGAAAAAGGACAAGGTAAAAAAGTAAAATATCTTGTTCTTTATACTCTGGAACTTGTAGAAAAAGAAATAAAAGATAAATGTATTCTAATCAATTATGAAAAATTTACCTCTTTTGATTCGTGGAAAGAAATTAGAAACTTCGCTGACGAAATTCCAGCAAGATACGGAAAGGCTCAAAAAGAGCCATTTGTAAAAGGTGGCAAAAAAGATTTAGAAACAAATTTTTCTCACGAACAATTAGAGAGTCTTAGAAAAAACTTGCACAATGTTCTTTGGGGCGGTGGTGGAACTGACGATAATGATATTTTTTCCTCACTAGTTAATATTATTTTGGCAAAAATTCAAGATGAAAGTGAAAAAAAAAAAGATCAAAAATATGATTTCCAAATATTTTCATTTAAAGATGGTGAAAGTTTTGATACAAATGAACAACTATTCGAAAGAATAAATCAACTATATAGAAGAGCACTAAAACAAAGACTTAATATTAATGATGAAAAAGAATTAAAAGAAAGTTATGTCATTGAAAGAAAAAAGTTTTCTCTCGCTAAATTAAAATATACAGTTTGGGAATTAGAAAAATATTCTTTTACTAAAGGAAAGAAATTACAAAAGGGAAAAGATATTCTTGGAGAGTTTTTTGAAAATATTATTTCCACTGGTTTTAAACAATCAAAAGGACAGTTTTTTACCCACATAAATATTGTAAATTTTTTGCTTTGGGGTCTCCAACTTGATAAATTAGCAATAAAAAAAATAAACACTGACTTAGAAATCCCATATTTAATTGATCCAAGTGCAGGAAGTGGCTCATTTCTTATTGAATATATGAAATTTATTACTCATAATATTAAATATAGATTTAAAACTAAAGTAGAAGATTCAAAAAACATTCAATCATTTGTTCAAAGAAATTTTTACCCAGATGAATTAGAAAATATGTGGGCGGAAAAGTTTATTTACGGAAGTGAAATAAATCCCAATTTGGGCACTTCAATTAAAGTTAATATGATCCTTCACGGAGATGGTTCAGCTAATATTTTTGTTGGAAGCAGTAAGGGTGACGGTCTTTCTAAATTCTCCAAATATCTCAAAATTTCTGGAGAAAATATTCTCAATAATTCTAAAGATGATGAAGTTTATTCAAAAGAAGTAAATGAATCTTTTGATGTAATTATTACAAATCCTCCATTTAATGTAAGTTTGGATAATGATACAAAAAGAAGTTTGGATTATTCATTTATTTTTGGTGGTAAAAAAAATTCAGAAAATCTTTTTGTTGAAAGATGGTACCAATTATTAAAACCTAACGGTCGTTTTGGTGTAGTTCTACCAGAGAGTATTTTTGATACAGAAGAAAATAAGTATATCAGAATTTTTATATATAAATATTTCAAAGTTAAAGCTGTTGTTTCTTTACCACAACTCACTTTTGAACCTTTCACGAGCACAAAAACCAGCTTACTTTTTGCTCAAAAGAAAACAAAAAGAGGAATTAAAGAATGGGATAAACTTTGGGCAAAATATTCTAACGAATGGAGCAATCTAAAAACAAGGTGTGAAAATATTGTGAAAGTTTATATTGATAATAAAAACAAAAAACAATACCCTTCAATAAAAGATTTAACTGAGAATGAAGAAAAGGATATTCTAAAAAGAATGCTTAAAGATTATATTGAAGTAGATGACCGTAAACTTTCTTCAAAAGAATTGGTAGCAAAGTTTCAAGACGAATTAAAAGATATTTCAAAAGGATTATTTACAAAAACTAAAGTTAGCTTAAAAAATATGTTAGGAGGTTATCCAGCAAATACTTGGTGGGTATTTGGTGAAGTCGCCAAAGAATTGAATTATAAAATATTTATGGCGGAAGTTGAAAATGTTGGATACAAAAGAACAACCAGAGGTGAAAAACAAATGCCAAATGATCTTTATCGAGTAGATGATAAAGGTAATATTTTGATTGATGATGGTAAAAAAGAAACTGCTTTAGATTATTTAAGAGATATAAAATGGGATTAAAAACATTCATAATAAATTTTGTGGAATTAAAAACAAAAGATAGTCTCCGTCTTTGGATTCCTTTTGTCTTACCAAAATTAAAATACAAATACGGCAAAATTAATGATTTCTTAACTTCTTTTGAGTCTGGCAGCAGACCAAAAGGAGGTATAAGAGAAGAGGATATTGGTGAAGCAATAAGTTTAGGTGGCGAACAAATAGGTTCTGATGGTAATCTTAATTTAGCAAAAATCCCTTATGTTTCATTTGATTTTTTTAAAAATTCTAAAAAAGGAAAAGTTAAAAATAATGATATTCTTATTTGCAAAGATGGTGCTTTAACCGGAAAAACCTGTCTTGTCGATTTTTCTAAATTTCCATCAAAAGAAGTTATGATTAATGAGCATATTTTCATTTTGAGAGGAAATGAAAATATCAATCAAATATTTTTATATTATTACACAACCTCAAACCTTTTTCAATCTCAAATCAAGGATTTAGCCTACAAAAAAAAAGCACAACCAGGTTTAAATACTAATCATTTCAAAAAAGTTAAAATCCCTTTGATACCCAAAATTAAGCAAAATCAATTTGCTACTCAAATAAAACCTATAGAAAGAAAAATAAAAAAATTAAAGGCACAAATTTTTAAACCGCAAGATATAATTAATAAAGTTTTTGCAAGAGAGTTTAATTTTGATTTGGAGAAAATTGAAAAAGAAGAACAAAGAAAGCAATTTTTTGTATCATCGTCTTTGTCTTTTAGAAATCCCAATCTTAGAAGTAGTGTGCGTTGGCATAAAATTTTCCCAATTCAACAGGCGATGTATAAAAAGATAAACTGTATCAAAAAATTGGGTGATTATGTATTATCCACAAAAAATGGTTGGTCACCAAGTTGTAGTAATGATGACACATTAAATTTAGTATTTAGTGTAAAATGTATTTCTAAAAGTGGAGTAATTAACTATGAAGATCTGAAAGTATCTGATCAGACTTGTTCAAATATAGAATCTTATTTTGTGCAGAATAATGATTTATTTGTAAGCAGGGGAAATACGATTGACCTTGTCGCTCTTGCGTCAGTTGTAGAGAATTTACCAGATGAAAAAGATATTATTTTTCCTGATCTTTTTATTAAACTCAATATTGATGAAACCAAATTAGATAAAAAATACCTTGCCTACCTATTTAACTCAATAATTGGAAGGTATTATTTCAAATATTCGGCAAAAGGTAAAAACCAAACAATGGTAAAAATATCCTCTGATGAACTTTTGGGTTTCTTCCTACCTGTTCCATCATTAACATTGCAACAGAAAATGGTTTTTGAAATTGAAACAGAATTAGATATACAAGAAAATAATAAAAAACAAGTAATATTAGAAAGAAGCAAGATTGCTAAGATTATTAATAATCTGTTGAGTTATACACTGTAATAATTAAAAAAATCGGCATAACAAACAGCTCCACAGCCAAGCGAGAAGAAAAGCAAGAAGAAAAGCAAGAAGAGCGTGGCAGCTGCCATCCATTACCCGACATCAAGAATAAAAATCATTTAACTGATTTGTTTATAATTTCAAAGTGTAGTAAATTTGCTTATTTTTTCAAAGACAAAAAATAGAAATCAAGGAAAAGCTTCGTAAAAGAGAAAAGTTTTTTTTACCGGAAAATACAAGGAATATCGAATTTTCTAAATGCAAAAATTTTGATTTATTTTTTCTAAACTGCTCAATTTCAACTGAGACTTTTTTAAAATTGTAAAATTCAATTAATCCGAACAAAAAATAAAGAAAACGGGGAAGAGGAGATAAAATTTCTAACTGATTCCAACACTGGATTTCTTAAATTTAAAATTTGCATAAAAATGAAAAAAAAATAAAACAAAAGCAAAAAGAAAACCAAAAATCGTTGTTTGTTCAATTTCTGTAATATTTTTTGTAATTTTTCGTGTCTCAATTCATAAACAGTTTTTACCAGATGTTCAAATTATTAAAGTAAACAAAAAAAACAAATAAAGAAATGTGGAAGATTAACGATTTCTCTTTTGTTTTTCCAATTTTTTCAATTATGGTAAACTGTTTTCAAAACAGATAATTAAAATTCTAAAGTGTACGCTGTTAAATTTTAATTCTTGAGCTGACGAAGAAAATTCGTATAAAAATTAAAGCAAACGCAAGAAGTTAAAAAAATATTGTTTGTTCAAAATTTATTCGTATCTTTATGCAATCTTCATAGTTTAAATGAAAACGGTTTTTGCAGTAAAATCTAAATAATTCTTTTTACGCAAGAAGAAATCTTAAAAAAGAAAAAGTAGAAAAAAGCAAAATGAAAAAAAAATCCTTAATCGCTGTTTCTAAAATCTGGAATTATTTATTCTAACTCGCTGTAACTTAACGGAAATCTGTTTTTATTTAAAACCAACAGCTTTTGCCAATAAGTAGTAAAGCAAAATAAAAAAAGAAAGACAGAAGAAAAAAAACTTTTCAGTTCAAAAAAAAATAAACTTTTTCCTTGATAAAAATAAGCAAACTCAAAATCTCGGAATTAAGTCAACTTTCGCTTTTATCCCGTCTGTGGGCTTGATTAAATGATTTTTCGATGGTAAGTTTAAGTTAATCGGAAGGAGGTTTTAATCTTTTTGTTCTTTTAATCGTAACGTTTTTGAAAAATAATTGAATCGGGTAACATCGTGCTCCAAGCTAAGATTGAAAGAAGAGCAGGAAGAGCTTGGCAGCACTGTCCATTATCTACCAAGCAGAATCTTAAGAAGATTGTATTTATGTAGAGTTCGTAATTTGTTATCAGCTGGCTTTTTTATTCGATGTTGTTTTTAGCTCAAGAATGAAACAGAATTTGGGCATGGTGCTTGCACATTTTCTGCCAATTAGCAAGGAGATTATGAAACTAAGTGGCTGTAAAAAAATAATCTTTACAAATCATTATCTTTGAGGGCTTATT
>JAIORE010000103.1 GCA_021108315.1 Candidatus Cloacimonadota bacterium | reverse complement strand
GCTCCACCATCATTTGAAAGAATATGGGTATCAAACCAACCTGAAACAATATAATAATCATTTCCATTTTGCTGTCTTACAGCAGATTGAGTGTTGTTTCCTTTGAACCAATATTCAATTGTAATTTCCGAACCGCTTAAATCGTTCAGGGTGGTTTCCACATAATCATCAGTTCCGTCGAAATCAAGAGCGGTTCCGGGGAAAGCATCAGGTGGTATCTCCCAACCTACAATGAACTGGCTAAAACCGGTAATCCCTTCGAATGTTACTTTGTTATTTATAGCATCAACAGAACTTGCATAAGTCAGGTAAACCCAATCTGTATCTGCTGTGCCGGAACGAGTGTATAGTTTTATTTGAAACGGGCGATCCTCATATCCTGATGTCAAATTTTCGCTGACAGTAAAAGTCAGATCAGTATCGAATGCCCCTATCCCAAACCGGTTCACTACCCAATATTGGGAATCAAAAATGGTATCAGCTTCGACAGGATTCATATTTGCCGGGGTATCAATCTTCGTTACAGTTATTTCCGCTCCGTTTTGAGAATTGAAAAACATTGAAAGTCTTGTTCCTGTAAAATCTACCGTCCCGGTTGTTTCTGTTTGAGTGTTGGAAACTCCCTCTCCGAAAGGAATAGTAGAACCTATCCAGTCATTATCATTCATATTATTAAGAGTTCCATTATTATCTGAAACTAAATCCTGCAAAATTGTTCCGCTTTCTTCGTTGAATTGCCAGTAACTTATTAATCCGGTTTCTGCCCCGGCAAGAGGTAGATGCATATTTTTACGAATTTGTCCGATAGTTCGTGCTGTATTCCACAAACGAATTTCATCCATTTTACCGGTCATTTCCCTGTTCCCCGAATCTCCCGGAGATTGCCCGATACACAGATTTTCCGGTGATGAAAAAATCGCATTAGTTTGATTTTGAGAAGCAACAATTTCACCATTAACATACAAAGAAGAACTACTTCCATTATAAACAACTGCAACATTTTGCCACATATTCAAGATCAGGACATCATAAGCGATAATATCAACCCAGCCAGATACAGAGCCAAAAACAAAACTCAAATCACCTCCGGTTCCACCAAAACGGAAAGCAAAACCGGTTTCGCTTCCTGCTCCCCAATAATCTTTTCCAACGATTGTATTTTGCCAGCTATACAATTTAAAGTTAGTCGGATAAATCCAGGCTTCTATTGTTATTGCTGTTCCTGTAATATTCAGTGAGGTATCATTTCCGCAATCTATGTAGTCATCTGTTCCGTCAAAATCAAGAGCAGTTCCGGGGAAAGCATCAGGTTCAAGACCTTCTCCTGTAAGAACAACTTTTACAGTTGGTTCATCAGGGTCATTACTCGTAATTGTGAGTGTATCTGTAATTGTTCCTAAAGTTGATGGAGAAAAGCTAACCCCAATATCATAACTTTCGGAAGGAACAATGGAACAATTGGTTATATCGACTGAAAAATCAGGGTTGTTAATTACAAAATTTGTTATAAACAATGTATCTGCTCCGTTGTTATTGATTGTTATTGTGTCCGTTTTAGTATAACTAACAAAAGTACGACCAAAATTCAAGGAGTCTGTTTCTACAAGAATATCCGGACTCAATCCTTTTCCAATAATAAACTGGCTGAATTCTGTAATTCCTTCAAAAGTTGCTTTATCGGTTGCTGCATCTACCGAACTTGCCGATGTGAGATATACCCAATTTGCATCAGCAGTACTTGCACGAGTAAAAAGTGCTACGAGATTCGGATTAGCTTCATCTTCAATTGTCAGGTCTTCATTTACGGTGAAAGTCAAATCCGCATTGAAGCTGTCGCTTCCAAAACGATTTACAACCCAGTATTGCGAATCTAAAGGAGCATTTGCATTTGCAGGATTAATATTTGGAATTGTATCAATCCCGGTAACGGTTACGGAAGCTCCGGTTTGAGAGTTGAAAAACATCGAAAGTCCCGTTCCTGTAAAATCTATTGTACCGGCTATTTCTGTTTGAGTGTTGGAAATTCCCTCTCCAAAAGGAATTGAGGAATCTATCCAATCATCATTCGTCATATTAAAAAGAGTTCCGTTATTTCCCAATATTGCATCTTTTGTTTTTGTTTCGCTGCCATCATTGAATTGCCACCAGCTAACCAGTCCGGTTTCTGTTCCGGCAAGGGGAAGATGCATATTTTCCCTGATTTGTTCTGTTGAACGTACAACATCCCAAATCCTGATTTCATCAACATTTCCATTGTATCGCTGCGTGTTTTCCGGTTCAGCGAAAATCAGATTGTTTGTATTAGTTGTAACGGTTCCTGTTATCATTCCCTGACGTGTAAGTTCTCCATTTACATAAGATGTCAGAATTCCGTCTGTTTCCAGTGTCCAGGCGATGTGATACCAATTGTCGTATTCGATATCTTTGTGAAATTCCCACTCTCCGGAATTTGTACCGGGCAATTGCAATTGATAACCCTTTCCGGCAATATCTTCATAATTGTTGTCCCAATGCAACCAGTAAACATTTCCTTTGTTTAAGACAGGACAATTCAACATCGAACGTGGTTTTGTCCATAATTCAACTGTAATCCCTGATACTAAATTGAGCGAAGAGTTATTTCCGAATTCAACATAATCATCTGTTCCATCAAAATCAAGAGCAGTTCCTAAAAGATTATCGACAAAAGCAGGATTAAAAGTTTCATAAGCACCAATATCGATTATCCCATTGAAAATGCGGTGATCACCTGTAAGGTCAAATTCCCCAACATCATTTGTTGTTATGGCAGGATCGCCGGTATTGATGCAGGGGGAAATATCCAACAGGTCATAAGGATGATCACCTGAACCGGTAAATTGCGGATCGGCATCTATACAATTTTCATAATCACCTATGAAGCCGGATCCATTAATAGCAGCCATTCCCCCTTCAATATTGCAATAATAAAATTCAGGATGATAATTAGATCCCCATATATCAAGCTGACTTCCGGTAGGGGCAGTATTTCCATATATTATTGTATTTTTAAATGATGGTTCAGCCTGAATTAACCGGACACCACCTGCGTCATAATCTGCTGTGTTGTTGATTATAGTGTTATTGACAAAAGTTGCATTATATGTACTACCATATACTACATAAACACCTCCCCCTGAATTAGCACTATTATTATAAATAAGATTATTGATTACCAAAGATCCTGAATGAACAAAAAATAATGCCCCGCCATCATGTCCACCACTACCACCATAAGTGGCGATGTTATTACTAAATGAACTGTTTTGGATGATAGGATGAGCGTAACTACAGTAAATTGCACCACCTGATCTCGTGCATAAATTATTACTAAAATTACAACGATCAATCAAAACTTTACTGAAATAATGCAAATATATTGCACCGCCATCTCTTTCTTCATCAGCAAGATTTGCTTTACCATATTCCAGTTTGCAATAAACAACTTTGGATGAATCATTGGCTACATAAGTGCTGTCAAAAACAATTCTGTTCCAGCCTATGCTGTGGTTTGTGGCGGTGAAAGTGATAGTATCGGCAACAGTTCCGATAGCGAGCAGTGTTCCCTGAACATCTAATTTGTAATGTCACTGAAATTCTACAAAAATCCCGGGATCAATGGTTAAGGTTATGCTGTTGTCCACAAAGATGTTATTCGTAACTTTTACGGTGTCCACGCCTGTCCAAGTTGTGTTTGTGTTGATGTGTCCGGAGATTTCAAAATTGGTAGCAAATAATGATGCTGTTAGCAACAGCATTAAGATTATTACTAACAAATAACTCATTTTTTTAGACATAACGTCCTCCTTTTCAAGAAAATTTGTTTTGCTTTTATATTTTTAAGAATCTTAATTGCAGAGTATTTTTGTCAAATACAATTCTTTTGTGTTTATATTTTCTTTTTTTGTAGATTTCTACTTTTTTTCTTAAAGAACTGATTGTTGCTAATGGTTGGAGTGTGCGGTGCTCTTTCATAGTTTCTTTCAATTTGAGCACTGACACTTTTGTTAGCAGCTCCTCTATTTCAAAAGTATACATTTATTAATTTTTTCTGTTTTGCCATTTACATTTAATTTGTAGAAATAAACACCTGAACCCACGAGTTTATTTTGGTTATTCTTACCATTCCAAACAATTTTGTGCATTCCTGTTTCAAAATCTCTATCCAAAAGCATTCGGATTTTTTGTCCTTTGATATTGTAAATGAATAGTGAAACTTTACTGTCTCTCGGAATTGAAAATGAAATTATAGTTTCAGGGTTGAATGGATTAGGGTAATTATGCAATGTTATTTCACTATTGGCTGGTAAAACATCACTATTATTTGAGCTTGCATTCTCTCTAAGATAAGGATAACCGCTGTTAATGTCAAAATTAATATCATGACTCCAAATAGAATCGAAATCCCAATTAATATATGTATTAGAATATGGATAAGTCATTTCCGGAGTATAACGACCTTCTCCAGCAGCAGAAGAATTTTGGCCTGATGTAATAATATCCCAGTAGCTATTTGTAGTTATTGAAGAACCATATGCATCATAACCAATTAATCCACCAGACATACGACTTAAAGTAGTAGTAACACTGCCGGTTGAGTAGCAATTTGTGACAGTTGTTTCACTTGCATGTCCAATAAGTCCACCGAAATAATTTTCGGCTATCACATCTCCTGTAGCATAACAGTTTGAAATAGTTCCCCAGATTCTTCCATATCCTAACAAACCACCAGTTGAAGAACTACCTTGAACATTACCACTTGCTGAAGAATAAGATATTGAACCAAATTTATCCATATAGCCAGCAATTCCACCGACATCAAATGCTCCACTTATATCAGCTTCAGAATGACAATTAGTAATATGACTATCATAATCCATAAATCCTACCAGTCCAGCAATACTAGCTCTACCAGATATATTAGCTTCTGATACTTTTTTTATTGAACAAAATTCGATTTGACTTTGGTATACATAACCTAGCAGTGCAGCTATATCATCATCTCCTATAATCATTGGATCCTCAATAATGATATTTTTAAACATTGCTCCTTCAGCTTTTGAAAACAAACCTACATTGTGAGCATCGGGCATATTAATTGTTAAATTTAAAATCGTGTAATTATTCCCATTATAACTCCCAATAAAATTAATTATATTACTATTATCCAAATCATCATATCTTCCAATGGATAACCATCCTGTACCACTGTTCCAAGGTTCTACCCCTAAATCAATGTTTTCCGTTTGAATAAAATGATTATAAAATTGATATCTGACATTATTGAGTTGCTCAGCATTGGATATTTGAAAAGGTGATTCTTCGGTTCCAATGCCACCTGCAAATCCCGTATTTGGAGTAGCTTTAATAGCATTCGAGAAAAAAGATTCTCCCTCTTCATAGGATGCAGTAACACAATAATTATATTCAACAAAATTTATTAGATTTGTGTCAGTGTAATTTGGCTCAGAAACATTATTAATAAAAATATTGTCTCGATAGATATTATAACTTAACGGTATTCCTAAAGAAGGAGGGTTCCAAGTTAAGTGAATCTGTTCAAAGTCTGTTAAAGCTAATAAATTGGATGGAGGTAATAGAGAATTATAATAATTATGCTCACCTGGCTCATTTTGCCAAGACAGCCAAGGATATGTAATACCCTCAACGATTTGCCAAATATTATTAAAATTCCAATTATTGAAATTACTCATGTTTACCATTTCTTGAGATGTTAATCCTTCTCCATCAACAGAGGTTGTTTGTCCACTAGTTTCAACATTCCAATAGCTATTAGATGTTGAACTATCTTCTTGTGCTCCTAACAATCCACCAATGAAAGATTCCCCAACAACACTACCAATAGAGTAACATTTCAAAATTGAGCTAGTTACAAAATTTGCACCAACAAGCCCACCGACCCTAGTGATTCCTGTAACATTACCTGTAGAATAGCTATTTGCAATAGAGCTACTATGACTATTTTCACCAACTAATCCACCAACACTACTTCTATAACCATGTAGATCCGATCCAATTACGTTACCAGTAGCAAAACAATCATAAATATCCCCTCCAGAATTCCAACCGATGAGCCCACCAACAAATGATTCTCCAGTAACACTTCCTGTAGCATATGAGCTAGCAATGGCATAACCACTATTCTCACCAGCAAAACCACCTACATAGTCGCCTGTGGCATAAATATTACAATTTGAGGAACTAATATAGATTGTTGTATAGCCATTTGCTCCTATAAGCCCACCAATATGCCCATTGACCGCTTCTATTGTCCCCGAAGTATGTATGTTTTCCATTTCTGAAAACCAGCTAGTACCGACTAATCCACCAACAAATACTCTTCCTATAATATCTATGTCGGTTAATATGATGTTTGATAATGTAGCATGAAAAATGTACCCAAAAATTCCTATATAGCTATCATTGGGCTTATTGATAGTTAAATTTGTGATAGAATAATTATCACCATCAAAATTACCATAGAATTTGGTATCTAAATCTCCAATAGGATTCCATCCTGAATCTACATTCCATGGTGCTTCACCTAAGTTTATATCAGCAATTTGAATAAAATATTTTTCTGAATTATCTTCACCTAAATAGTTTCTGATGTCATTTAGATGCTCAGCAGTTGCTATTTGCCATGGATCTTCTATTATTCCTGATCCTCCAGCAAATTGTGCAAAGATAGGATAAATCCAAAAGGCTAATACAAACAATAAATGTACCTTTTTGTTATTACTTTTCATCTTTCCTCCTAATTTTTATAGTTGCTGCTAATGGACAGCACTGCCAAGCTCTCCTTGCTCTTCTTTCAATCTGAGCTTGGAGTGCAATGTTGTACGATTCAATTATTTTTCAAGAACGATACGATTAAAAATACCACAAAACTAAAACCGCTTTCCGGTTAACTAAAACTTACCAGCGAAAAATCATTTAATCAAGCCCACAGACGGGATAAAAGCGAAAGTAGACTTAATACCGAAATTTTGAATTTGCTTATTATTTATCAAGGAAAAAGTATATTTTTATTCTGAATTTTTTTTTTATCTTATCTTTTTGTTATTTTTTTTCTTTTTTTTGAAATTTCTATTTTACTTTCTGCTTGATGAAAAATTATATCAGCTCCAAATAAAAACTGTTTCCTTTAATTTACAGCAGTTTAAAGAGAATAAGTTTTGAACTTGGAAAACAGTAATTTGGAGAATTTTTCTTTATTTTTTATTTTTTTCTCTTCTTGCATTTGCTTTAATATTTATTTGAATTTTATCCCTCAGATTGAGAATTAAGATTTTACAGCAAACAATTTAAAATTAAAGTAACAGCTTTTAGAAACTGTTTATGAATTGAGTAACAAAATAGTTACCAAAAAAAACGACAAAAATTGAACAAACAACGGATTTGGTTTCATTTTTGCTTTTATCTGTTTTCTTCATTTGATTTCTACATCACTTTTTGCTTTCATAGAGAGAATTAATTTGATAATAAACTGCAAAAAAAATTATGTCAAATATGTACCAGCTCGCATTAAAAAGATTATTCATCAATTTAGAATACGAATAACCTTTTTAAGATTCTTCTTGCGTTTGATTTAATTCTTATCAAAATCTTCTTCGTCAGCTTTTTAATTGAGATTCTACAGCGAAATATTTGGAAATTTGATTACCTGTTTTTTAAAAAACGTTTCTGAATTTGGTTGCAGATAATTGTAAAAATAAAATTACAGAAGTTGAACAAACAACGGTCAGTTGAAATTAGGCAGAAAATAAAACATAAAGACTTGCAGTTTGAAAAATCGAAGGTTCTTGCAGTTTCCGGTTAAAAAAAACTTTTCTCTTTTCCAAAATTTTTCCTTGATTTCTATTCTATTCTTGTCTTTTCTTTTTAAAAAAAAAGCAAATTTACTACACATCAAAATTCCAGACAAATCTGTTAAATGAATTTTTATTCTTGATTTCGTACAATGTCTGAGTACGCCACGTTCTTCTTGCTTTTCTCTCAATCTGCATGTGGGTACTTTTGTTAGCCACAAATTGCTATTAGAATAATACCAATTCAAAATATATAAATAGTTTACATATCATAACACCTCTCTATTTTTTAAGTTTTGAGCTTTCTCAATATCCATTTTAGTTCTTATCAAATTTATCAATTATTTGAATTTTAACCTTATTTATGGCCCAGTTAATTAATTCAATTTTTCAAAATTGATTTTTTCGAGACTTAAAACTATATGAACATTATTTAGAACTGCGGGACAGGCGGAAACCCAAACTGTTATAACCGTAATCTGGAGTAAAGCTGCCGCGATGAGCAATTCGACAAGACTGGGCATTGTAGCCCCAGCTACCGCCACGCATCACCCGACCAGGATAGGGACATAACGGGTTT
>JAIORE010000304.1 GCA_021108315.1 Candidatus Cloacimonadota bacterium | reverse complement strand
TTTAAATCTATATTTATAATAAAATAGTATTAAAATGAAAATTTACAAGTATCAATTCATCTGCGAACATCTATAATTCCGGAGAAATTACGGTAGGCAATAAAATAATTGAAGTTAAATTAAAAAAGAAACGCAACCTACCTTTGATTCTTGAAACAATGAATAAATTTAAATCTGAGGAATATAATTTTCTGTCGGATAAAAAGTTAAATTTCTTTGGAATGACAATATCGTAAGTACGGGGAGTATATTACCGTGAAAATCTGTGTTAAAAAGTAATTTACTCAAAAAAAATAGGTGTATGCGTACAAAATCTGCAACATACTTGACACAATCATCCTCTTAAAAATTGTTTGATGCAAAAGAAAGAAATTTTATTTAGAAATTTTTTTAATAATTGTATCATAATGATTAAACCACTAAGGAAGAATGTATAGGAGTTAATGTGAGTTTTATAAAATTTAACAACGAACAAAAAATGATTCTCAACGAATTTAGGAAATTTGCTGTATCTGAAATTGAACCGAAAGTTGAAAAAATAGAAAATGAAGGAACCTATCCTTCTTCAATTGTAAATAATTTAGCAGAACTGGGATTGCTGGGTCTGATTATTCCTGAAAATTACGGTGGAGTAGAATTGGATATGACCAGTCTTTGCATTGCCGTAGAAGAGATCAGCAAAGTAAGTGCTTCCATCGGAGCAATACTAGTTGTGAACAATTGCTTGGTAGCTTATCCTTTGATGAAATTTGGGAATGAATCCCAAAAAGGAAAGTATCTAAACAAACTTGCAGAAGGTGAAATTGGTGGATTTGTTTGTAAACCGGAAATTGATCTTCCCGAAGAGCAAAATGACTTTAAAATTGAAGGTGAGAATTTAATATTTACCGGTCATCGGAATCTTGTTTTGAATGGTGAAACTGCCGAATTCTCCATTTTTCCAATTCAAACAAATGAAAATGAAAAATATTTTATTTTGGATAATCCTCACAATGGATTATCTTTCAGCTCAAAGAACCTGTTAGGAATGAGAACAGCCGGCTTTATGGAAGCTGGATTTGATAATGTAATTTTACAAGATGATTTTTCTTTTTCTGTAACAGAAAATAATCATTCAGAAATTCGAGATTTTTCTAATATTGGTTTTTCTGCTGTATCTTTAGGAATTGCACAGGCAGGATTAGAAACTTCAATGAAATATGCTAATGAACGCATACAATTTGGTAAGCAAATAGTTCATTTTTCTGCAATTAGAGATATACTTGCAGAAATGAAAATCAGGATTGAATCAGCCCGATTACTTGTTTATGATGCAGCATCCAAATTTGATGCCGGAGAAGATTTTTCTTTGCAATCCAAAATTGCCCGACACGTTGCCAGTGAAACAGCCTTCTGGTGTGGTTTGAATTCGATTCAGGTTTATGGTGGCTATGGTTATATGAAAGATTATCCATTAGAAAGATATTTCCGTGATTCACAAGTGATACAATTATTGGAAACATCACCGAGAGCCTTGATATCTGAGATTGCAGATAAAATACTGAATTGAGCGATTACAAATCGGTTTTGTTCCATAACATTGGAAATTAAACTAACATTTCTCACTTCAAATTCAATTTTTAAACTCACCTTCAGTCCCTCTTCCTGCACTAAAATGTAGATTTAAGTGCAGAGAGAAGGATGACTTCAGCTTTTTTCTTCTTGCTTTTCTTATGTTTCTTCTTTTGCTTTTTTCCTTGGTTATTCGTTATTCCGTGTTGGATATTGGATATTCATTCTGTTCCTTCTCTTGAAATTAAGAGAAGTACAGCAAGATGAGTTCAATGAAGTAAAAAAGCAAATCATTATGGTTTATAAAAAATCTGCTTTCTCAAATCTTATTTTTTATTTTTCCAATAAGTTAGATAGAATAAATGAATTGGGAAATGTTAGTATAAAAACTAATCAATAACCCACACCATTCAGGTGTGGGAGTAAAAAAATCAGAAGAAAATACGCCGTTCACGGCGTTCTTTTTGTTCCCAAGCTGGGGCTTGGGAACGAGTTCTATTTTTTCTTCTAACTATTTTTTTTCTTTCATTTTTTTGACATCTTTCAAATAACTACTCTCTTCTTCAATGAAAAAAATCGGTAATGAACCTTTGGAAGGAACATTATTATCTGATGTGATTCGGTAGAATTTTTTATTTTCACTGACAGGAATGGTAATTTGACCCAAATTATTGACGGAATCTATTTTTGTCCAGACAGTTCCGTAAGGTTCTGCATTCTCATAAAGACGATAGAAATAACCTTCATTTGTCCAAGTAAATTTTAGACTGTCACCATTGGCAACCATTTCGAGATTAACAATTTCTGGAGGAGCCGGAGCTGTCCATTCCTGAATTTCAATATCATCTACCATAATTCCATATTGATCTGCAAGGCTGTAACCATGCCAGCCCACAAAATAGATTCCGCTGCTTGCCGGAGTGAAATATCCCGAATCAAGACAATAAGCATTATCATTGAAATCCACTTCATTAAAAATTGTTCCACCGGTCATTCCGGCAGAAGTTGCCGAAGTTCCCCATTTTACTTCCAATCTTTCAATATATGAAGTATTTCTCGCTCTATATCTGAATGAAACCAAGTAAGTCGTTCCGCCGGTAAGTTGCAATTGAGAACTGAAAAACCAATCATCAAGAGCATGAGAATTGTTGTATTCGATTCTGATGCAATTTGGATTGGAATAATCATATCCATCATAAGTGTACCATCCTTCGACATTCGTTTCTACAGACCAACAATCCGGAAGAGCTGGCGGAGAAACGCTATCAAAATTCTGTGAAATCGGTGGTGTTACTGGTCCGCATTCTGTTGTGAATTTAAATTCATCACTTGTTACGGTTAATCTTTCTGTATAATCTGTGGTAATCGTCCAATAATAATCTTCCAAATAATCCCAGTTCGAACCGGTGTATGTATAAGTATTGGAAGAGCAGTAAGTATTAGCGATAATATCCGTTAAACCGGTTTCCGTGCCAATATTAATCAAATAATTGTCCGCATCCGTTACAGCATCCCAAGTAAAAGTTTTGGAAATAATTGGAATATCAACAGCATTATTTTGCGGATTTGGATTTACTACTTTTCCATCAATAGTGGAAAATGAATGTGGACCAAACCAAAGGCTGTAATCTGCACCTCCGCAATCTGCTCGAACATAAAAATCGTAATTTGTATCTACGTTTAAACCTGTTAAATTATGAGGATTGCCCTCAATTCCGGTGATAATATTTCCGTTTTCTTGAGTGAATCCTATCTCATCATATTCAATCTGCCAAATCATTGCACTTCCATTCTCTATCCAACCCAAATCTGCGGAAGTTGCCGAACATCCGTAGCACCAATCGAATGCCGGTACATTTGTCAAAATATTTATGGAGCGATTTGAAATTGGAGACGGTAATTTTACCGCTGGTTCACGATGATTTTCAGGTGGTCTGCCCTGTACGATTACTTCGTCAATTTCATTTCCATGTTCATCAATAAAAGTGCGAACTATGTAGGGTGTGTTGTTTTTTGTTGCATTAAGGGCAAAAGGTGTGAATAAGAGAAACAACACAAAACAAGATAAAAATATTGTTTTTAATTTTTTCATTTTTCATTTCCTCCAAATTTTTTGATTTATTTGATTAATTTGATTTTTAAAAGTCTTGTAATTTTTTACTATAAGGAATGACGCAGAGCATTGGAACGAGATTAAACTCTGAAAGAGTTGAATTTGAATAACTACAGGTTAAACTCGTAGAATAAACAAAAAAACATAAATATTTATATTATAAGAATATAATGAACTAAAAAATATGAGTTATTATATAAACTTAATACAAAAATATGATTTGTTCTTTTTGGGGTCAAGTTATTAAGTAAAAGATTTTTTTACTAAAAGTGGAGGTAGTTCAATTTTTAGGAAAAGATGAAACAGAAGTTTCAAAGATTATGCATTCCTAATCAGAAGATATAGGAATGAGAGCGACAATTTTCTCAGTTTTGTTTAATTGGATAGTATTTTACTCTGTATTTTTTTTGCTTTTAATTTTTTTTCCCCTGTTTTTCTTTTAAATCCTGAAAATCCTTTAATCATATAAATCATAGTTCAGACATTTTCTTTTTTTCTACCCAATCCTAACCTTCTCCTGCGGGGAGAAGGAGTTTTCTCTTTTTGCAGGAGAGGATTAAGCTGAGGTTTTTTCTTTATCTTTTCTTTATCTTTTCTTTTTCTTAACTATTCATTATTAATTATTCACTGTTAATTATTTTTTCCTCAGCGTCTTTGCGAGAGTTTTGATCTTCATATTTTTCAAGCCCAAAATCGTAACAATATTTTTTGGAGTTGTTGAATTGTAGTGATTTTCTCAATTTTCCAATTCTGAGGTAAAAGTTTTCGATAACCATAATTCGCAAATCTGTCATCAATTAAAAATACAACACCCCTATCGCTATGAGTTCGGATGACTCTGCCAGCAGCTTGCAAAACACGAATCATTCCCGGATATTGATATGCGTACTCAAAACCTCTGTTCTTTTCAGCAAAGAAATCACGAATTAAGTTTCGTTCAAAAGAGATAGCAGGTAAACCAACTCCGATTATTGCAACTGCTGATAAACGATCTCCTTCAAGATCAATACCTTCTCCAAAAATTCCACCAGAAACAGTGAATCCAACAAGAGTTTTCTCATTATCTTTATCAAACTTTTTAATAAAATTTTCTCGTTCCTGTTCAGACATTCCGGATTCTTGAATGATCAGATCAATATCATTTTCTGAATAATTAAACTGATCCACTGCCATATTCATATATTTATAGGATGGGAAAAAGAACAGATAATTTCCTTTTTTCGCTTCACAAAAATTAGTCAGGAATTCGGAGATATGACCGATGGTGTGAATCCGATCATTATATCTTGTGGAAATCTTATTTGCTAAGATCACTTTTAAATTTTCAGGTGGAAAAGGTGAAGATAAAACCAATTCATCGGTAGAATCATCACAACCGAAAATCTCTTTAAAGTAAGAAATCGGAGTTAATGTTGCTGAAAAAAAGATCGCACTTTTTGCCGGTTTCAATGCTGTTTTTATTTGTTCTGCCGGATTTAGACAAAACAGTTTCACAATTAGATCATTTCCATTTTTAAGATATAAGACTCGATAATTTTCATCGAAATCTTCCCATATTTTTAAGAAATTATTTACTTGAAAATAAAGATCAAGCAATGCTTTTTGAAAAGGTGTTTTTTGATTTTGAACCAACCACTTTTCTGTTGATAATAAAAAATCTTTCAAATATTTGGCAAGATCAGCAGGAAGAGCAGTATCAGCGATTTCATCACCTTTTTCATCACATATTTTTCGGAATTGCAGTAAAAGTGAATTGATTTTATTTATATTTTTTTGAACTTGCGGTAATTTATTATTACAAATCTTTCGAACATTTAGAAAATTTTGTTTATTAATCTCAGCCGAGAACATACTTCGTGTTCTATCAACGAGATTATGAGCTTCATCAGTAAAAAAAACATAATTGTCTTTGGGAACATTATCTCCAAAAAAGCGTTTCAATTTTACGCGAGGATCGAAAGCATAGTTGTAATCACAAATTATCAAATCTGTCCAAAGAGAGATCAGCAGGGAGAATTCAAACGGACAAACCTTGTGTTTTATTGAATACTTTTCAATAATTTCTCGATTGATAATGTCATTTTCCATAATATCTTCGAGGGCAATTCTAACTTTATCAAAATAATTACGAGCAAATTCACAATCTTTCCCATTGCAATTTGGTTTATCCAGAAGACAGATTTTCTCTTTTGCTGTGAGTGTAATTGCTTTACATTTAAGACCTTTATCAGTTAAAATCTTCATTGTGTTTTCACAAATTTCTTTACCTGTAGTTCTCGCTGTGAGATAGAATATCTTTGAAACTAAATTGTTTCCGAATGCTTTGAATCCGGGAAAAATCGTAGCAATAGTTTTGCCGATTCCGGTAGGAGCTTGCACGAAAAGATTTTTCTTATCTCGAATGCTTCTGTAGGTCGCTTTTGCTAATTCACGTTGTCCGGTTCGATAATTCTCAAAGGGAAATTCTAACTTTTTTATTGATTCATTCCGCTGGTTTTGCCAAAAAATAATTTTCTCAGCCCACTTCAAATAATCTTGAATAATCTCATCAAAAAAAGTTTTGAGTTCAAGAAGGTTTGTTTGCCTTTTTATCTCTTTGATGGCTTTAGTTTCAATATTGTAATAAGTTAATTGAATCTCAATGTTTTCAATCTTGTTTTCCGAAGCATAAATGTAAGTATAAATTTTTAATTGTGCCCAATGGAGAATATATTCTCCGAGAAAATCAGGTTCTCGTTTGGTGGTTTTGATCTCATCTACAATGATATGGTTTTCGTACAAGAAAACACCGTCAATTCTTCCTTGAATTGTGAGATCAAATTGAGAAGTTTCAATAGTTTTGGAAACGCTAACTTCTGCTTGATATTCTTCCGGTCTGGATTTCTGGATTTTTTGATGTCCGCGAATACCTTTTGTCATTCTACTTCTATCGGCAAATTGGTCTAAGACAAGATCACCGGATTGGAGGACGAATTCAACAAGATTGCGAACTGAAATTTTAATTTTTGTTTTCATATTTTTTTATATTTTAGCAACGAACTCCAGTTGAATAAAAAAAGATATTCAACAGAGCAGGCAAAACTAACAAGACGAACAAAAAAGCATTAATTATAGCGAGCCTGAAAGCAGCACGATTAATATTCAATTTTAACATTTCTCACTTCGATTTTAATTTTTCAAACTCACCCTCATTCCCTCTTCCTGCACTAAAATGTAGATTTAAGTGCAGGATGAGGGATGACTTCAGCTTTTTTCTTCTTGCTTTTCTTATGTTCCTTCTCTTAAAATTAAGAGAAGGACAGCAAGATGAGTTTATTGAGGAAAATACAGATTATCATAGTGTATAAAAAAATCTGCTTTCGCAAATCATATCACCAATCTTTCCATTTTCTTAGATAGAATAAATAAACTGGGAAATGTTAGTTCAATTTTAAATATTAAATATTCAATTTCTTGATTAATCTCTCTTTCCTGCAAGATAATTCAGTCATTTGTTTCAATTGAAAGTCATAGCCTTTTGAATATATTTCAATAGCTTTTTCAGTCCAAATAAGTGCTTTGTTAAAATCATCATTTTTATGCTCTTCCCACTTTGCTAATTCGATCATTGCATAAATTTCATCTCTTAATGCTGCTATTTCCCATAGTTTGATCGCTTTTCCCCAGTTGTTTTTCCTTTTGAAAATAAAAGAAAGTTGCTTGGTCGCTTTCTGATCATAATCTGATTTTAGTAATTTCCCATAATAAATTTGTGCTTTATCTATCAGATTACAATCTTCATAAAATTTTGCGATATTAAAAATATCAATTTGATTATTTTGCATTGAGTGAAAATCATAATTTAATATTTCGTTCACTTTGAAAAAAAGTTTAGCCAAGTTTACAATATCTTGTTCATTGTGATAAAGAATATTTTTTATCATAGAAGCATTTTTAGTATCAAGATAATAAAAATATTCGGCAGGAATTTCACTACCCGGAATCTCCAATTCATCGTTTCTAACAATTTCCAATACATTTTTTTCTAAGCTTTTTAGAGAAAAATCGGATAATCTGTTTTTCCAGATTCTTCGAGAAATGTGAAGAAGATCAATCTGATCAAATGTCTTTATAGGAAAAGAAATTTCATTGAGAATAAATCTACTTTGTAAAAGAGAAATATCAAAACTTTTACCGTTAAAACTCACGAATGTAGTATTTTGCGGAAAATTTTTTATTAACTTGTTCAGCATTAATTTTTCACCATTTAGCTCTGTGAGGAAATATTGTTTTATGATAAAG
This sequence comes from Candidatus Cloacimonadota bacterium, assembly GCA_021108315.1. GTDB lineage: Bacteria > Cloacimonadota > Cloacimonadia > Cloacimonadales > TCS61 > JAIORE01. The sequence goes on along the minus strand of JAIORE010000304.1, from coordinate 566 downwards.
GCTGAATTTTGAAAATATCCGAGACCAATTAAAAAGGGAATTGTTCCTGTTCCACCGAGTAAACCGGTAGTTTCAGTATCTATAAAAATTAATTTTGACTCAGATTTTTTTAGTTTACAATATTTTTGAAGAAGAGGATGAATTGAAATTTTATTGGCTTTGTAAGGTGTTAAATCTATCTTACATTTTCTTAGAAAAATATTTTTTGCACTATCAATGTATTCACCATCTATTAACGTATGAATTTCTATACGATTAATTATATCCCTTTTTACAGGATTAATCATCATTTTTTTAAGTATGTTTTCAAGTTCTTTCATAATTTTTCAAGACATTTCTTTTCATGACTTTATTATGCTTGATATTAAGTCAAACAAAATGTTTTGTAATCAATTAACCAATGTTATTTGGGAACTATATTTTAAAACAAATGAAAACAACACAATGAATATGATAAGATTCCATATAGAGATGTATAAGGAAAATATTAAAAAAGAAGTTATAGACAAATGAGACTGTTCAACTGCACTCTCACTATTAATCATTCTTTATAGTTTTTCTTACAA
>JAIORE010000320.1 GCA_021108315.1 Candidatus Cloacimonadota bacterium | reverse complement strand
GCTCACTATCTTGGGATTCAATCAAAAGATTGCTAAGCAACTATACCTATTCTACCATATTAATTCCAACTATTGATGGGAAAACTGTTCATCTTCGGAAACCGGGAGAACCGGAGTCCGTCCATAAATTAATTTTTGAAAATTTAGATATTGATTGGAGAAATCTACCCATACATAAAATTAAAATTTAAACTCGTTGCATAGTTGATGTAGTGCCTGAACTCTCAAACCCTCTCGTAGAGCTGATTCTTTTTTGAAATGCGAAAGGTAGGTTAATCCTCTCCTGCAAGGAAAGGAAATTCCCCTCTGCTCTCATGTTAAGAAGTAAAACTTATAATAAGTTAAAGATAAATCCATTAACATGAGTGCAGAGGGGTTAGGGGATGAGGTAGATTTCCCAGAGGAATTCTTTCACGGCTTTCACGATGTATGACTTCTTCACAAGAAATTCTTTCATTTCTCTTTCTGTCTTTTGTCCGTGAAAATCCGTGACAAAAAAAGATAGAAAAATTAGGATAATTATGTCACAAAATGATTTTTCAAGTTTAACTAAAAAACAGCTTCTGGAGAAAATTGAATCTCTGGAAGCTGAACTTGAAGCAATTTCACAAAAAAAATATGCTCATAGTGAAATTAGATTCAAAAATTTATTGGAAAATCTACCCGAATGTGTTTGGTCTTATACATTTAGTTCTAGAAAATATTATGTAAGTCCATCAATTACTAAAATTTTAGGTTACACTCAAGAGGAATTTACCAGTGATCCTTTTTTTGCATATCGAAAACTTCATCCAAATTATGTAGAACTTGTTGATAAAGCTTGGATTGAGCTTTATGAAAATAAAAAATTATTTACAATTCAATATCCTGTTATGGCAAAAAACGGAAAATATGTTTGGATAGAGGAAAATGTCTTTAGAATATATCCGAAAGATGGTCAAATCCATGCTGAAGGATTGTTTCGTGATGTCACAGCTCAAAGAGAAGAAAATCGTATTCAGAAAATATTGTTTAATATCGCAAATGCTGTTAATATTACAAAAGATCTAAACGATCTTTATCAACGAATCCAAAATGAATTAACAAAAGTATTTGATACAACTAATTTTTTCATTGTTTTGTATGATAAAAAAACTGAAACTTTTTCCCAGCCATACATTGTTGATGAGAAAGAAAATTTAGAAACTTTTCCAGTTGGCAAAACACTCACATATTATGTTATTAGAACCGGAAAACCATTCATTGGCAATACTGAAAAAATAAAAACTTTAGCTAATTCAGGTGATATAGAATTCTTCGGATTTCCTAGCAAAATTTGGCTTGGCGTTCCATTAAAAATAAAAGATGAAGTCATTGGAGTAGTTAGTGTTCAAAGCTATGAGGATGAAAATGCTTTTTCAATAAGAGACTTAGAAGTATTACAATTCGTATCTGAACAAGTGAGTATCTCAATTCATCGTAAAAGAGCAGAAGAAAAATTAATTAAAAGCAAAGAAGAGAATTCTCTAATTTTACGAGCAATGCCTGATATTCTTTTTCAAATGTCATCTCAAGGAAAATTCATAGATTACAAAGGCTCTGAAAGAAGTTTCCATATTGAACCCGAAAAATTTATTGGCAAAAATATTACTGATGTAATGTCTCCCGAAATTGCAAAAATTACTATCGAAGGCATAAAAAAAGCACTAGAAACAAACGAGATAATAAGCTATGAATATTTCCTACAAACACATAAAGGCCCGGGATACTTTGAGACAAGAACGGTTAAAAGTTCGCATAATTCTGTTTTATCAATAGTAAGAAATATAACAAAAAGAAAATTAGCTGAAGAAAAAATAAAGAAAGCACTAGAAGAAAAAGATATTCTTTTACAAGAAATTCATCATCGTGTAAAAAATAATTTACAAGTGATTTATAGTATGTTGCGATTACAAGCTGATACTATTTCAGATGAAAATGCATTAAAATATATAATTGATAGTCAAAATAGAGTAAAATCTATGGCATTGGTTCACGAAAAGTTATTTCAAAGTAAAGATTTTTCTCATATAGAGATGAGAACATATTTCCAGAGTCTTACTCGTCACCTGATTTCATCAATGAAGATAAATCGTGCTCAAGTATCACTAATATTCATCTGTGAAGATATTTTTCTGAATATGGACACTGCAGTTCCTTTAGGAATTATCATTAATGAAGTTTTTTCAAATATTTTAACACAGCAATCTAAAATATTTAAAAAGTGTTTGATTAAAATTATCTTAGATACTAATGATAATTCTATATATAAATTTGCTATTAGTTGTGATATTAATTTGAATCGAATTTCTGATAAAACTGATAATCGTAAATCTTTCAGTATAAAATTAATAGATACTCTCTCTAAACAATTGGATGGTAAATTTAGTTTCCACTCTGAAGAAGGAATATATTTCCAATTAGAATTTCATGAACAAAAGTAAATTTTGATTACCTTTCTTTTTTCCAGAATAATTCTACTTGAGACCTCTAAATGCAATAATTTTCATTTAAGCCCATCCCCAACCCTTCCCCTTCGTAAGGGGAAGGGAGTAATTCTCCCCTTACGAAGGGGAGTTAGAGGGGTTTATTAAATTTTCAGTTATTGTTATTTAAAAATAATTTAGGATTTTCTTAAAATTCTAATCTCTAATTATGATAACATCTATTTTAAATATATACTGTATTTTTTTTTCAGTCCTATTAACCACAAACTTAAGTTTGTGGTTAATGCAAGGATAACTATTACTTAACCGTTTCAACGGTTTCAGAGATTTCTGAAATAAAATAAAAAAAAGGGAAAACCAATTTCCTTAGAGTATGTATCGTTTTTTTGCATTTTAAAAAATCTGCACAATTATTTATTGTTATAAATCATAGCCTAAAAGTTGCGAAAATTACAGAAATCAAATTATATTATCTAACCGCTAACAGCAAGTTCCTTGATCAAAACTGAGGGAGACCCAACTGACATGTAATTAAACTTGAAATCATCTCCAATCATCATGATATGATGAAAGAGATCAAGAATATTACCGGAAACCGTAAATTGTTTGAGAGCGTATTGTTTAACACCATTTTTATATAAAAAACCTTCAGCGGAAAGAGAAAAATCACCGGAAATGGTATTTGTTCCGGAGTGAAGTCCCTGTAAACTAACGATCTCAATTACTTCGGGAAAGGCGTTATACATCTCAGATAGACTTGATTCTCCCGATTCCAAAATCAAATTTGTAGGAGCAACATCTAATTTTGATTTATAAGATCTGCTGGCATTTCCGGTAGATGTTGTATTCATCATCTTTGCAGTTTGGGTATTATGAAGATAGGAAAGCAATTTCCCTTTGTGAACTAATTGTGTCTTTTGGGAGGGAAAACCTTCCGAATCAAAGGAGGAAGAAGCAAAACCTTGCGAATGAAGTGCATTATCTACAATATTTAATTTTTCAGAACCAATCATCTCTCCTACTTTATCTCTGAGAAGTGATTTTCCATCAAGAACAGCTCTTCCGCTAAAAATCATCGAAAATGTAGCAATGAGGTTAGCCATCGTTTCATTTTGTATCACTATAGGATATGAGCCGGTTTCAGCTGCATTTCCGTTTAGTAAATCTAAAGCTTTGGAAACAGCATTATTAGCAAGTTTTTGGGGATTTATTTGAGAGAAATTTCGCGTAATGATATAATCCATACTCATTTTACGTTCGTTTCCTTCTCCCACGAGTACACCGATATTACAAGTAGCAAAATTATGTTTTTCCTCTTTATCAAGCCCTTTGTTATTAACGATCTTGGTGAATGACTTGCCCTTAGCAAATTGTAAATATGGAATATTCAAAACACGTTTATCAGCTTTATAAGCATATTTTTCTAAATCTTCCATCACCTGAACAACATTTTCATTTGTCACACTATTCAATTCATTATTATAGAGGACTAAATTATTTTTTTTATCCGGATAATTTCCAATATCTATAAGGTCTTCTTCTGAATAAAGAGCATTTTCTTTGGCTTGAACGACAACTTTTTTTAGCATTTCTTCAGAAAAATTCTCAGTGTAAGCATATCCCATTTTTCCATTATGAACAATCCTTATGCCAATCCCTCGCGATTCACTTGATTGAAGGCTTTCTATATGTTTATCGTGAAATCTACTTGAAAATTCATTATCAGATGTCAAAAGTATCTCAATATCTTCTACTTTATCTTTTGCATAATTGAAAATAATATCAAATTCCTTCTTAAACATTATTACCTCCATCTCTTCCACCTACGATGATCTCATCTATTTTAATTGCCGGTTGACCTACACAGGTAGGAATACTACCGCTTACTGAGCCGCACATTCCTTCGGCAAAATCAAGGTTATCAGCAACCATACTTATCTTATGAAGAGAATTTGCTCCATTACCAATCAATGTCGCTCCTCGAACGGGTTTTGTCACTTTTCCGTTTTTGATAATATAACCTTCTGACACTGAGAAATTGAAATCACCTGTACCGGGAGAAACTGATCCACCACCCATTTTCTTGGCATAAATACCATAATCAACAGAAGCTATAAGGTCATCTAATTTAAATTTACCCGGCGCAATATAAGTATTTCGCATTCGAGAAGTAGGAGCAAAGCGGTAAGATTGTCTTCGACCGCTTCCGGTGGAATCCATACCCATTTTGATACCACCAAGTTTATCAATCATATAAGATTTTAGAATACCTTTTTCTATCAAAACAGTCCGTTGCGTAGGAACTCCTTCATCATCAATATTGGAAGAACCCCATTTATTTGGCATTGTCCCGTCATCAATGGCTGTCACTGCTTCATTAGCAATTTTTTCTCCCATTTTTCCGGAAAATACAGAAGCATTCTTAGCTACAGATGTCGCTTCTAAAGAATGCCCACTTGCTTCATGAAATATTACTCCTCCGAAACCATTATCAATAATTACTGGAAATTTACCACTTGGAGCATATTCGGCACTTAGCATTGTAATAGCCATTCTAGCTGATTCTTCACCCAATTGAACAGGATCAAGACTTCTGAAAAATTCATAGCCGGCACTTGCCCCCGGATTCACACCTCCGGTTTGTTTCTCTTTTCCATCGTAAGCTACCGCAGTCACACTTATCCTAGAATAATTTCTTTCATCAGCAGTCCATAAACCTTCACTATTTGCAATAACAATTTTCTGATTTTTCTCAACTAATCTTAATTCAACCTGACTTATCTTGGGGCTCATTTTACGAGAAGCATCATTTATTTTACGAAGGAAATCAATTTTCTCAATAGTTGTAATGCTATCATTCTTAATCTTTAAGGGATGAATATTGACCACATCTTTTCTTACAAGATTTATAGAAGATGACACATAGGATTTTGAAGAATATGATTCAATAGATTTCGCTGCTTTCAGTAAACCCGCTTCTGAAATATCATTTGTATAGGCATAAATCGCAGTTTTTCCATAAAATGCTCTTAAACCTACTCCAAAATCTGCTCCATTTAAAGAGTTCTTTGGTTTCTCATCAAGAAAATGGATATTGAAAATATTTGTATTCTCAAAGAATATCTCTGCAAAATCTGCTCCAGCGGAGATCATCTTTTCAATTATTTTTTCCATTAGTTCTCTTTTTATCATTTTGCCTCCTGATTTATTTGAACAGCCAATTATTTTCGTCAATTTGATGTCAAGTGATAATCTGGTAAGTACTATAATATTAATCATAATCAGATAAATATTAAAAACTTAACCCAAATAAACCACATGAGATAGAATGCAAATAAATCTGAACATTTTTTCAGATTTTATCTAATGGGGTAAATTGGAAAAGATGAAATCACGAGCCGTAGTGTAGCGAAGACCTGCGAAGCTCATTATACGAATTAACGCGAAAAAAATACAAAAATAAATTACTGTTACAATTTATTTATTTTACTTAAATTGAGCGATTATAAATTCCAAAGTTCATTTTAGGTGCGATATAGAGATAAAGACTCAAGTTTTGAAGTATATCTATAAAGATGAAACGGAAGTTTCAAAGATTATGCATTCCTAATCAGAAGATTAGGAAAGAGACCGATTTGCAATTGCTCAATTTAGGTTTTTGATAAGATACAAAGCAGTAAAAAATATTTTGCCAAAAAAGACAAAAATATTAGAAATAAGATACCAAAGAAGAAATATTAAAATAATAGTATCAATCTTGACATTTTAAGTCGATTAAATAAAAGTTACGTATGAATTGTGAAATAATAAAAAGTAGTTTTAAAAAAAAGAGTCAGTATAAAAACGCAAATTCATATTTTCCAATTGAATATATTGATAAGATGAATCAACAAAACTATAGTGAACCAACGAGTAAAACATATCGTTATCATTTCCAACGTTTTTTGAATCATTACATAGGAATTAAACCTGAGGATATTACAGACGATCAAATTCGGGAATATATGCTATATCTTGTGCAGGAAAAACATTACTCAGCCTCAATTCAAAACAATGCCATCAATTCAATAAAATACTACTATAATGAAGTTATACACAGAGAGATTGATTGTTATTATTTACCTAGACCCAAAAAAGGGAAGATATTACCAAAAATACTGAATGAATTGGAAATCAGCCAGATTCTAAAGAGTATAAAAGGATTAAAAAATAAGTGTATGATATATTTGATTTATTCAGCAGGTTTAACTCCGAGTGAATTAATTTATCTAAAAATTGAAGATATTGATTCACAAAAGATGCAAATTTTTATCACTAGTGCGAAAGGTGATAAAGATCGTTTCGTTGTTTTATCAAAGAAAATATTGGATTTGCTAAGGGATTATTTCAAGAAATATAGACCCAAAAAATGGTTATTTGAAAGCTATAGAGGCAAGCAATTTTCAAAAAGAACAATTCAGAAAGTTTTACAAAATGCAGTAAAAGAAAGTGGGATCAACAAACCGGCAACATTGACTATTTTAAGGAATTCTTTTGCAGTTCATTTGCTGGAAAAAGGTATTGATATACGGTACATTCAAAAGATGCTTGGTCATAAAAATTGCAAAACTACAATGAAATACTTGCGAGTAAGCAATAGAGATTTGAATGCTGTTATAAGTCCGTTGGATAATTTGGATATTTAAGCTAAAGGACTATCAAATAAAAACATTTCATTGAAAAAAGGGTAAGATAGAGCATGATCTAATTACCCCCCAAAAATTAATAATTGCAGAAATTAATATCTAAGAACGACTCGAGGAATTTTTAATGAAAGAGAGAAAAACAGAAAATTATTGTTTAACTCCAGTTTCTAAAAATAGATATAAAATCAAAGTGTTTTCATATAAATTCCAAAAAGCACATGCAATAAAAATTGAAGGATGTTATTTCAGCGGACCTTTAGAGAGTTGGGTATTTCCTCAAAATAATACGTCTTTAAATCAATTTTTGTCATTATTCCCGGAAATTCCAAAAAATGAAGAAGCTCCTAAGCAGATTTATGATAATGCATTATGTGATTATATTGATCAACTAACTTTGAAACGCTATAGTGAAAATACGATCAGGGCTTATAAAGTACAAATTACTCATTTTTTTAAATATTTCAAAGAGATTGAACCTAAGAATCTATCTGATGAACATATTAGAGAATATATGATTCACCTGATCAAGAAAAAGGATATTTCCCTTTCTTATCAAAAAATTGTAATTTGTGCATTGAAATATTTTTTTGAAAAAGTATTGCGCAGAGAGACAAAATCATATTTTTTTGAATTTCCTAAATCTAAGGAAAAGAAATTACCGGTAGTTTTGAGTAAAAATGAAGTTAAGAAAATATTAGATTGTACAAATAATCTTAAACACAAGGCAATCCTTTCAACGATTTACTCAGCAGGATTGAGATTGAGCGAAGTTGTAAATCTGAAAATTTGTGATATTGATTCAGATAGAAAAATAATTTTTGTTCGAGGAGGTAAAGGAAAGAAAGACAGAGTCACCATTTTATCTAAAGAATTACTTAAACTTTTAAGGAGATATTTTAGGGAATATAGACCTAAAGTATGGCTTTTTGAAGGATTAAAAGAAGATCAATATGGTAGAAGAAGTGTGCAGAATATTTTCAAAAAATCTTTACAGAAAAGCAAAATTAATAAAATCGTATCTGTTCATTCATTGAGGCATAGTTTTGCAACCCATTTGCTTGAGGGAGGTGAAGATTTGAGATATATTCAAAAGATACTCGGTCATAAAAGTTCTAAAACAACTGAAATTTATACTCATGTTACGTCTGTAGGAATGAATAGGATTAGAAGTCCTTTGGACGATATGAATTTTGAAGATAATGATTAAAGATATTTTAATACAGCATTATTAAATGGCGTGATAAATCTAATGTAGAATTTTTTTTATTTCAAATTACAGTAGATAAGAAAGAATTATATGCCATAAAAAATTTTGGCGTGGCGTGTAGATGTTAGCCACAAAAAGGTCTTTTAAAAAAAGAAAAAGATCAAAAAAAAATTCAGGAT
>JAIORE010000263.1 GCA_021108315.1 Candidatus Cloacimonadota bacterium | reverse complement strand
TGTGCAATATTACCAAAGCTATAGCAGCTAACTTATTGAAAAAGGTGGGATGAGAGGTGAACAGTCTCTTGAATTTTGTAATTTATTCTCCTGTGAAAAAATTGACGAAGGCGTAAATACTGATTTTTACTATGATTTTCTATTACGAAAGGTGATTGGAGAAAAAAAATTGAAACGAATTTCCCGAAAAGTATTAAAGGAATTTTTAAATTATTAGGCTATGATTACATGAATGTATCACAAACAATCTTGTTTGTGCAAAAATTACAAACAAGATAAGCTTACATAAGTTTCCACTTCGTTTAGACTGTTTATGATACACTTGATGATTTAACAATAATATTATTTTCTCACATAGTGAAACATTATGGGCTAATTTCTCGTTTCTTACGAAAGCATTCGCGATATTGGGAATACTGAAAAATTACGAAGACAAACTTCGTAAAAAGTATTAATTTTTTTCTTTTTCCCTTTTTTTCTTTGCGTCTTTGCGAGAATTATTATTTTTTCAACGAAATCAAATCTTTCAAATCTTTATTAGACATCTCAGAGATAAATTTTTCACCTTGCTTCACTGATAAATCAAAGAGTTCCTTTTTAGAATCCAACATTTGGTTAATTTTTTCCTCAAATGTTCCGGTAGTTATAAAACGATGAACATTCACATTTTTGTGCTGTCCAATTCGATAAGCTCTATCGGTTGCTTGGTTTTCTACTGCCGGATTCCACCATAGATCATAATGAATAACATGATTGGCTTTGGTGAGATTTAATCCTGTTCCTCCGGCTTTTAGAGAAAGAATAAATATTTTTGACGAAAGATCATTTTGGAAATCTTCAACCATTTTATCACGTTTTTTCCGTGACAATCCACCATGTAAAAAAAGTGGTTCGGTTTTGAAATAATCGCTAATAATTGAATGCAATATTCTTCCCATTTCTGTGTATTGGGTGAATATCAGACACTTTTCTTTGCTATCAAGGATTTTTTCAAGCAAAGTGATCAGCAAGGTTGCTTTGCCGGAATTGTGATAAGATATATCTCCCTTTTTCAAATAATTTACCGGGTGATTACAAATCTGTTTTAAAGCTATCATCAATTTGAAAATAAGACCTTTTCGTTCAATCTTAGAATCAATCGCTTCTTCTTCAAACATTTTCATCGTATTATCAATAATATTTTGATAAAGAGCTGCCTGCTCCTCAGAAAGTGAACAGTATTGATTGGTGATAATTTTATCAGGAAGATCTTTGATAATTGATCTATCGGATTTTACTCTTCGCAAGATAAAGGGAGAAGTTATTTTCAAAAATAGATCAAGTTTATTTTTATTTCTCTCTTTTTCAATGGGAATAGCAAATTCTTTGCGGAAATATTCGGATGAACCTAATAGACCTTTATTCAAAAAATCCATAATACTCCAGTATTCCGAAAGTCTATTTTCAACCGGAGTTCCGGTCATAGCTATTTTTACATTTCCCTTCAAAGATTTTATTGATTTTGTTTGCTTTGTATTTGGATTTTTAATATTTTGAGCTTCATCCAGAATGATATAGTGCCAATTAGCTTTATTCAATTTTACTTTATCTTGTCGAGCAATACCATAACTTGTGAGTACAATATCTTTGCCAGTAGCAATTTTTCTCTTTGTTCCATGATAAATCCCGATTTTCATATTCGGGGCAAATTTTATAAATTCTTTCTCCCAATTTGTCAGCAGAGTTGTTGGAACAATTATCAGAGCAGGATAATCAAGCTTTTTCTTTTCTTTTTCTTTGAGAAGAAGTGAAATGATTTGAATAGTTTTTCCCAATCCCATATCATCGGCAATTATTGAACCAAAGCCTATCTGGCAATTATGATAAAGCCATTGATAGCCACGGATTTGATAATCTCTTAATGTTGCATTCAACGTTTTGGGAATAGTTTGCTTTTCAACTTTAAAAATTTTCTCGAAAATTTTCCGAACCTCTGCTTCGATTGCAAGCTCAACTCCTTTGAATTTCCCATCAACTCCTAATCTTAAGATATCGGTCGGTGAAAATTCGGGAATATCTTTTTGAGCAGCTTTCATCAATTTTGCGATTTCCTTACTGTCAAGGAGAATATATTGATCAGCAAATTTCACGATTCCAGATAATTTTTTTACTTTTTTGAAAAATTCTTGAGGATCAATGAAATTATCTCCAATTGAAATTTTCCAATTAAATGCCAGAATTTTCTGAAGATCAAGAAATGTTTTGATGTTACTATAACCGGATTTCTTCTCCATAGAAAGTGTAAGCTGAGGAACAATTATTTTACTAAGTGATTTAGGAATCAGACTTTTTATGTTCAGAATTTGCAAAATGGGGAGTGAATCAAACCAAACAGAAACAAAATGATCTGAATTTATGCTGATAGGTTTATTGGCTCTTTGAGCGAGATATTCATTTGTGGCAGGTAAAAAATCTCCAAGATGAGAAAGGTCTTTCAATACTTTGTAACGAATTTTCTGATATTTTTTCAACGTCAGAACTTTTTTTAAAGGAATCAAATCACTATTTGGGTCTTTCCCCTCCATCATAATTTCAAAATTAAATTTATCTCCATCAGGAGTTTCATCAATTTTTATTACAGGTGTTATTTCTTGCTGAACGATATTAAATTTGTTTAACCAAAGATAAATCGTCTGTGGAATTTGCTGATCTTCAAACTGCTTAATAGAGAATGAGAAGCTATTATAAAAAAGTTTATCAATTTTACATGGAGATGAGATTGTAGAATAATATTGCAAAATAAAAGATTTAATCAATTTGGAAATAAAGAAGAGCAATTCTTCTTGAGGAGATGGAGAAAATGATTTTTGATTATAATTAATTTCAATAAAATCCATAGGAACAAATTCAGATATTTTATCAAATACTTCGGAAACTTCTTTTTTGAATAAAGCTGGAATCCAACGCATAAAGAACTCTTTTTCTGATATTTCTAAAATTTGAGGTAGATATGCTCCGCTTTTAATAAGATGAAAAGTAAATGAGATACAGAACCAGAAAATTAGTGTTTTATCGTCTGCTTCATCCAAATCATCAAAATCTATTTGACTGAAATATACCAAAATATCATCAATATTAATTAGGGAAATCCTATCTTTTTCTTCTTTTTTATTTTGAAGTAAACATTTAAAATCTGAGTTATCGGTACTAATTATAATTCGTTTAATTGTATAATCCAAAAAATAAACATCAGGCATAATTGTTTTTCGATTTAAGGACTTAGTAATTTTTTTTATACAGAATTTATACATATTCTGCAATTCTTTATGATAATTCTTTTCCGTAATAAACAAAGGATTATCTGATAGTATTTTGAAAATATCCTGCTCTGTCTCAGAAATAATAGAAAGATTAATTTTACTCAGCTCAGAAAAAACATTTTTTTCTATCTTAGATTTAGATTTTTTTGATTTTGAAAGAGTTTTATCGAGATGCAACATATCTGTATTTGATGTACTTACGTCACTATTTGAAAATTCAATTGATTTTGCTACTTCGGTAAGCAAATTGTAATTGTGAAAATCAAAAACTAAAAATGGATTTTGATCAATTTCGTTGGCAATAATGTAAAAAACAGCTGCAATATGTTTACAGGGAACTGCCCAATCTGGGCAGGAACAGCTTGCTTCCATATCGCTCCAAGATTTTGGAAAAAGGTTAATATTTTCTTTTTCTAAACTTGCCAATAATTGTTGAGGTAATTTATGGGAAGCAAGTTGCGAAATATAAAAAGGATTATTGATGACAATTTCTTTAATTGTTTGTTTTTGTGATTCTGTAAAACTTTTCTTTTTTATTTTTACTTTATAGGGAGTTGATCTTCTACCGCTAACTCTTGCTTCTATAGCTTTTTTCTTAAATTCAATGGAGACAACAGAACCGTTTCTCGCATATCGTTGTCCACGTGGTAATCTGTTTGAATAATCAATATAATGCAAAGCATTTAACCAAGCATCACCCCACCAAGTATTTCCAAATTGTTTATATGCCAATTATTTACCTCAATTTTATTATTTATTTTCTGTACTTTCCGAAGCTTTCACCAAAGAAATTATTTGTAATGAGATTGGGAAAGTTTATGTTTTTTCAAATACCAAACCCAAATAAACTGGAAAAGATTTTACTACGAAAAACACGAAAGAAAAAAATAAAAATTATTTCTGTAACTCATTTTTATTTAAACTCGTTACAAAGTTTGTCTTTGTAATGTCCCCTCGCAAAACTAAGAAACAAGACTAAAATTTTTCAAAGAAATCGTCATCTTTTTCTTCATCCGTATTTATCCGCGAATATCAGCGGCTAAAATTCTTTCCGAAATAAATTGTTTATATTCAATTCTCTAAGTGAAAATATCGATAATTGTCTCTCAAATTCGTTTTCAGTAAGTTCAAACTTAATCTTAATTGTATTATTTGGTAAGATATTTTCTGCAATATTTGGCCATTCTATAATGATAATACTCTCTTCCGGAAAATCAAAGATCCCAATTTCTAATAGTTCCTCTTCTGAACCCAAACGGTATAGATCAAGATGAAAAATTGGATAATCTCCCTGATATTCATTCAAAATCACAAAACTGGGACTACTTACATTTTCTTTCACACCGAGAAATTTGCATAATTTTTTTGTGAAAAATGTTTTCCCAGAGCCCAGATCACCATAAAGAGCAATTATATCACCGATCTTTATCTTTTTAGCAAAGATAGAGGCAAAATTTGCCGTATCTATTTCAGAATTTAATTGTATCTTGTATTTGTGCATAATTGTTTATTCTTGTCCCTAAGAACAAGTTTGAAAAAATTAAAAATCTCAAGTCGGGTTTTGTTATTCAAAACTCAACTCAAGATTTTAGAAACTTAAATTTTCTTTTTCAGTGTTCTCTGTGGTTAATTATTTATTTATTTTTAGGTTTGCAAATAGAAAGTGGCAAAATCATCTCTTCCATAGAAATACCACCGTGTTGGAAAGTTCCATTATATTGTTTTTGATATTGATGATAGGCATTTGGGTATACAAAATAGTAATCTTCTTTGGAATATACAAAATTATCAACGATATTTCTAGCTGGTAAACCAAATTTTTCCGGTTCTCGCATCATAAAAGTATGTTTTTTATTGCACATCAGATTTCTACCTTGTTTGTAACGTACAGTTGTTGTCGTTTCTTTGTCTCCTTGAATTTGAGTTGCTCTGGTTACGCGAATAGAACCATGATCAGTTGTAATAATTACAGTCGCATTTTGTTGACTAAGTTTCTTTAAAGTTTCATAAAAAGAGGAGTGTAAAAACCAATGTTTAGTAAAAGCTCTCAAAGCTGCTTCATCAGGAATTGTTTCTTTAAGTATCTGACTTTTTGATCTATGATGAGCGAGAAGATCTAGAAAATTATAAACTAAAACAACCAATTTCTCATTTTTCCAAGAATCTAACTTTCGAAGAACAAAATTACCCTCTTCCATTGTGAAAATTTTTACATATTTGCTTTCATCCAATTCATAACCAAGATCTTTGATATGATAATCCAAAAGTTGATGTTCATTTCTGTTTCTGCTATTATCAAGATCATCAGTTTCTGTCCAGTAATGTTCAAAGTTACGAGCAATATCAATAGGAAGTAATCCACTAAAAATGGCGTTTCTGGAATAAGGTGTGGCAGTGGGTAAAATTGAATGATACAAATTCAATTCGACATCAAAAAGTTCTTTTAAATATGGTTCTATTGCATAATACTGATCCAATCTCATACAATCTAAAACGACGAAATATACTGGTTTTTTATCGTTAAGATTTGGGACAACGTATTCCGAGATGAGATCAAAAGACAAAACAGGTCTATCATCAGAATTTAGCCAGTCCTGATAATTCTCAGTAATATAGTTACAATATTCCGTATTGCAGTTCAATTTTTCCAAAAAATGAGTTTGAAACAAAGGACTATCATCCATCTCGTCCAGAATTAAATCCCATTTACAAAGGTCTTTGTAAGTTTTATACCAATCTTCCCAATTGGGTGAATCGAAAAGTTTTTGATTGAGTTTGGCTGAGAACTGAGCATATTCCTGCCCAACACGATTTCTGCGAATTTCATCAGCTTGAAAAATCTTTTTAATTGCCATAATTATTTGATTGGGATTGATAGGTTTGATGAGATAATCAGCAATCTGATTAGCAATCGCTCGGTCCATTATGCCTTCTTCTTCACTTTTGGTGACCATAATTACCGGAATTGTGGAATTGAGCTTTTTTATCTCTTTCAGCGTAGTTAATCCGTCTATACCGGGCATCATTTCGTCTAATAAAACCAGATCAAATTTTTCGCTGATAACCATTGCAATAGCATCAGAACCATTTGAAACGGTTTTCACATTATATCCACGATCCGAAAGAAACATTATAAATGGTTTTAAATGTTCTATTTCATCATCAACCCAAAGGATTTTTAATTGTTTCATATAAACCTCGTATTATTTTTATTTGAATAAAGAATGACTAAAGAAAAATCTCTAAGCTGTAATTTTGCCATTTCTAAAAGGTCGCTAACAAATTTATTCGATTGATCCTCCGGAATTGTTTGTATCTTCAAATTGACGTTGTTTTATTTTGACTTCACTTTTCATCTCAGATAAATCCTGATCCTGAAAATATAGTGCCAATTTAAACATCATCTCTTTGTGGCTGCAATTGAAAAAAGTAACCATTCGTTCTCTGAATTGGTCTATGAAAATATCTTTTAGGTTTACTTCTTTATTTTTTTCTTTTGCTTGCTTGATATCTTCTCGTAAATCAGCAGTGGGCATCGTTTCAGCTTTGTTTATCCACTTTTCAGTTTCTTCGTAGCTTACATCTTTTACGAGAGATTTTATCATATTCAGTTTGTCCAAACCAATATTTTTTACTGAAGATTCATTTATATCTAATTCTTCAATGAAAAGTTCATAATTGCTGATCATTTTGGAAGCAAAAGCTCCACTAAATTGAAATTCATCTTCCACAAAATCTTTGAAAGTTTTGTAACCTTTTATTCTAAAAGCTTTGGTTCGTTTTATCTCTGATAATAGTTGTCCTAATGTCACAAAATCGTCTTCGAGTCTTTTTTTTACTTTCCCAATTATTTCGAATTTTTCTTCATTGGAAAGTTCAATATCTTTTGAAAATTCATCATTCATAATTTTATCCTAATTTTTTCATTTGTTTTCTTTAATTTCAAGTCTTCAAAGGAAGATAAACATTTTGTTTTGCAGGAAAATTTCCATTTTTCACATCTTTTTTGAATTCTGAAATTGCTTGAACTATTATCTCTTTTGAATCCATATATTTTTTTACAAATTTTGGTTTGAAATCATAAAATCCTAAAACATCATGATAAACCAAAACTTGACCATCTGTATATCTTCCGGCACCAATCCCAATTGTGGGAATCTTGATATTTTCAGAAATTTCTTTACCTAATTTTTCAGGAATTCCTTCCAAAACCAACATAAAAGCTCCGGCTTTTTCAATAGCAAGTGCTTGTTCTAAGATTTTATCAAATTGCTCAGGTTTTTTCCCTTGAACAACAAATCCACCCATTGTGTGAACAGATTGAGGTGTAAGACCAAGATGAGCAACTACCGGAATTTCACAATCAACGATTGCAGAAATCATTTCCACTCTACTTTTTGTTCCGCCTTCTAATTTCACAGCATTTGCATTACCTTCTATCATTAATCGAAAAGCATTTCTTTTGGTTTCCTCTTTTGAAATATGATAACTTCGAAATGGCATATCTACTATGACAAAAGTATCCTTTGCTCCGCGTCTCGTTGCTTTGGCATGGTGAATCATATCTTCCATTACGACATTAATTGTGTTATCATAACCCAAAACTACCATTCCCAAACTATCACCTACCAAGATCAAATCAACTTGCGAATCTTGAGCCATTTTTCCGGAAGGATAATCATAAGCTGTAAGCATTACTATTTTTTCATTATCTTGCTTCATCTTCTGAAAAGTATTGATATTATTCATGCTTTACCTTCTTTAAATAACGATCTTTTTCACTATAAATGCATCCACAATACTGCTGCCGGTACATCTTGTGATTTTTAGATTGTTCAATACCTTTTTTCCATAATTCACGAAAATCTTCATAATAAAATTTAACTTTATTCAGCTTTGAAACTGATTCACCGATCTCTTTCATTAATTCATGATTTTGAAATTTACTATATAATAAAGTTGAGCTAAAATAATCAAAATTGCCTTTTTTGGCAACAATTGCTGTATAGTTTAAGCGATCATAATAACAAAAACGACATCTATTTGATTCCCGAAATGCTGCTTTTCTTAAGAAATCTTCCAAGTTATATTCATCTTTGTAGATTATTTTGATATTTTGCTCAGTTGCAAAAGTATTTAGAGAATCTAATCGTTTTACATATTCTGTATATGGATGAATATTATGATTGAACCAAAAACCAAAAATATCAAATTTGTCTTTTAAGTTAAAATATGGGGCAATAAAGCAAGGAGCACAACAAATATGCATTAGTAGTTTAGGTTTCATATTTTTTCATTTTTTAGCAAGGAACAATAAGCTTTACCAGTAGAGTAGAGACAGGTTTCCAGATATTCCATATAAATTTAATAGTTGTTCTC
>JAIORE010000034.1 GCA_021108315.1 Candidatus Cloacimonadota bacterium | reverse complement strand
TAGTGGCACGCCGCCCGTTAGCCAACATGGAGTGGAGCGACATGTTGGCTAATGCTTTGCGTGCGCTGCGCCCATCTTTTCGGGCGAAGGCACGCTTGTTAGGTGTATTTAATTATTCAAAACAATACGATTAAGACCTTCGTCACGATTAATACAGTGTCGAGTTTAACTAATTCAGAACCCACGAATAATTCAATCACCAGAAAAAGAAACTACAAATAAAATAGCAAGCATTATATTAAATTTTGATTAAATTAATTCTCTCAAAGTCAAAACGACAGCGGTTTCTTTTTTCACAACCTCGATTTTGCTATAGAATGCGCTATCGATTAATTTGGCTTCGGATTTTAATTTACTTTTGAAACGCAAGATTTTGAATAGCTGTACAGTTGAATTAAGATTCGAATGTCAAAATTTCTCCTTAGATTTTCTATTTGATTAATTTATGACAATACTTTAACCAAAATTTAAACAGCTTTTTCTTTTTTCGAAATTGCTAAATGCGTCTCTCTTACTTTTTTACTTTCCTGTTGAAAATCTCTTATAAAACGCTTTCCTGTTAAAATTAGAGTTTAAAAAAGCAGGAATTAGAACTGGTATTTTTTAGCGAAATCTTTAAAACTTTGAAAATTGATTAGAACAGTAGAAATTTGAGTTTAGAGTTTTTGTTGAAACCTGCTTTTAAAACCGTTAGAATTAACTTTTGAGATGGAAAGCAACTATGTTAGATTTTCTCTCAAATTTCTTCTTTATTCAGAAGCATTTTAGAAATAATTCATTAATTAATTTTAGAGTTTGTGACATTTGAAGTGACATTTATTGCAAAGTAGGAATTTAATTTAAAGCCATTTTTTTTTCTTCATTTCCTTCAATTTTATAGTTTGATTTTATCGTAAGTTCCAGTGTTAAGTTTATATTTTTTAATACAGTTAAACTGTGAAATACTCTTTCTTACTTTTTCTGAATCAATTCTAAAAAATTGCCAAAATAATTGATTTTAAGTGTCAATTTGAAAATAACTACGGAAATTCCTGCTCTATTATAGTTTCTCTCTCTTTATTCTTTTTTCTCTTAAATTCTTCCAATTTATTCATACATTTGAGATGATGAATTATTTACTTTGGTTAAAAACAATTTCGATTTATTGCTATTTTTTTGTTTTTCTTTTTCTTGCAGAGGTAATCTCATCACCAAATACACCTAACGCCACGTGTGCGCTGCGCTGTTGTTCAAAACCTGTATATATTACATACTGCAAAACTAAAAGCCAACTGAAACCGTGACTAACACTGAAATAAGCTAAACAGCGAAGGCACTCATGTTATCTATAGGGCAGAATCTTACGGCTATAAAGAAAATGGAAAGTAATTTGCATAAACTAAAAGAAAAGCTCATTAGCAAATTTTGTGACAATGGCTCTCCTTGATCTCTTGCACAGAACTAAAAGAATACAAGATAGCTTTTCAATTATGACTGACTTCGTATTGCGTTTAATGCTGTAAAAAACTAAATTGAAGCCGACTAATTGGCAGAAAATTTGCCTGCTAAAATATCTCCGCAAATTACATTTCATTTTCGCGCCAAAGCAAACCACAGACCCAAACAACGTCTGAATATTTAGCAAAAGCTGTCAAGAACTACCGACTAAAAGAAAGTTTTCCGCTATAGAGAGAATGGAACGGAATGTGCCAAAACATAAAAAAACGCTCAACGGCAAATCTTATGACAATTAATACCGATAAGGCAACTATAATCAAGTGTGACAAATTATTTGAAACAGTAATTTAAAAAACCGGATTTTAACGCTATAAACTGAGCTTACAATGAGATTGGCATAAAATTTGCCACCGCAGACGAATCGCAAATATTGTGACAATGACCCCGAAACAATACCGAGCTCTACAATTCAGCTCACAAAATAATGTGAACAGATTACCTAAAAGATGGCTTTTAATAGTCCGGAACTTTCTACAAGTTGGCACAAAATTTGCCTCGCAACGATTAAGCAAATTCCGTTTCATTCGCGGAACTCAATCATACATCAGACTCAAATCAGCTTACAAAACTATAATTCACTTTACAAGAAGTAATTTCTTCTAAGATTCTGCCCTGTAGATAATGGTTAGAGTGTGCGGTGCTCTTTCATATTTTCTTTCATTCAGAGCACTGACACTTTTGTTAGTGGCAATCTTTGAGATTCTAATTGAATTAAACATATCTAATTACATCTTTTTCATGTTTAATATTTAGTAATTTTATCTATTTCAGATTTTTTCCAGAAAGCACTTAATAATATCGATAATATACCCCAAAAAACACCAGCATTAATAATATTAAAATCTTGAAATATTAATAAACAGACCTAGATCTGTTACAATAAATCCACATAATATTATGAATCTATCTTTTTTCAAAGCAATTCTTCACAAGATAACTCTTCATACTAATCCTCCAATTATTGATTATTTATCCAAACTATCAACTGTCTTTTAATCATTTATGTTTTGTTGAACAATAACAAATTTGAAAAATAATTAAAGTTTTTCAGTTAGTTTTACAATTGATTTTAAAGCTTTTGAATTATAAACCAAAGCGTCTTTCAATTTATGTAACTCAAGAAAGCGTTTTTCTTTCATTAAAATGATGAGAATTATCAACGAACCTGTCACAGCTTCTTAGGACAATTTAGTCTTTGTTAAAAACGTTCTGGTATCTTCAACCTGAGAATTTTCACATTTTCTTTTTTTTAGTAATTTCTATATATACAATTCTTCGTGAGAACATAAAGTTGTTTTCTATAGAGTATCACAATTTTATACTTTTTTAGAAGATATTAATATTGAATTATTAGTCAAAAAAGTATCGAGTGAGTGATTATATGAACTCACATCACTCGATTATTTGCTAAATTGAGACTATCTCCAATTAATTTGATTGTTCAATAATATTAGTAATCTCATCAATAGATAAATGTGGAGAATAATTCTTCAGTATTCCACCCTTTCTAGGAGGATAGTAAACAAGAACTGCCGAATGAAAACACCAACCATCTGCATCTTCATTAAGAGCTTTTACAGCTAAATATTCAATAACTGAGCCATCTGAGTAATATTGATATTCTGGAACATCAACCCAATTTGCAGATAAAGTGAACTCTCGCTCATTATTACCAAGATACTCTGTATTGACCCCATAAAGCGTTGCTGTGGTCCCATCAATTGTCCAAGTTTCAGCTTGAATTTTCTGCCAGTTTGGATTTTCAGCAAGAGTCCACTGTAGGGTGTAGTCTTTTTGTGGATCCCAATCTGCGGTTGGCCATTCCATTTCAACCGTAGAAATTGTTTTATAGTTTTTAGTAATTTCAACACCATCAACAATTATATGAAATTCATAATTTTCATTATAATTAAAATCATAATATCCGTCTGCCTCAGATCCATCAGCATAAGTTGTCATCTCAACTTCTTCCCCATTAATAGAAACTTCACAAGTTTGGATAGTGTCATTGCTAGCAACCCATACACCACCACCATCACAAGAAACACTAACAAAATATGTATATTCTCCTAATGACGGTTCTGTTCCATAATTCTGAGTAGGTGTAGGGTTTTCCTTAACATCATCATCTGAACATCCTACAACTAATAACATCATACTCATTATGCATAAAATGAAACAACCATTTAGTATCTTCAAAAATTTCATTCTTACTCCTATTTTTTAAACAATTCTGTATTTTGTTTTTTTTTACAGAATTGGGTGTTGAAAAAAAATAATATCTCTTTTTTTACTTCTGGATGACTTCATTCACTTTATGTTGGACTTCGCTTTTTCATATTTTACCTCCAATTATTTGCACATATTTCTCTGAATACTTGATAGCCACTAATGATTGGCACTGCCAAGTTCCCAATGCTTTTCTTTCAATTTGAACTTGGAGTGCTGTGTTAAGCGTATCACTTTAACCAAAATTTAATATCTGAATTTTCAAGACCTATTTTTTCACATATTAATTTAGTATAATTTAAGATTGAATTAGCACTTAAATTAATTTCTACATAAAGCTCATTCTTAATTATTTGATGTGCTTTTCTACATTCAGCTTGATTTTGAGTAATAATCTTGTAATATTTCCCGTGAAAATCTTCATCATTTATTAAATGTTTTATTTTATTGCTATCAAGAGAATATAGAGAGGCAACAATTTTAGTAAAAAATTCTCTCCAACTACTAACTGAAAATTTATCTCCCAAAATTTCAAATGAATATGGCTGTAAACCAGTAACACTTATCTCATCATCAAAGGTAAAATATTCTTGCTGATCGATAATTTGATGACGTTTATCCTCAATTTTCAGATCTGGAAATTCCCAATTTAATATTGCTTTCTCTGCAAGTTTTTCAGAGCGATCAATAATCTCTTTGTCTGACCATTCTTCATATTTCATAATAGATTGATTTAATTGAAGCCGACTTGTTTTTAAGATTTCCTTTTTTTGTTTAAAAGGTTTGTTGCTCATATTTCCATTATAGGCAGATAATGTTAAATTTCCAATTTTATGTAAATATATTTCGTGAATATAATCATATTTTGCACCTAATTTTGCTTTCCACTGATTAGATAATTTTTGTGGCATAATATGTTCAATCGTCAAATTATTAATGTTTACTTTCTCTTTGTTATCAAAATTTTCTAATTCTTCTAATAAATAATTCCTATGCTTAAATGAATATACATTTTTGCCAATAAAACTAATTTTAAATTCTTGATTCGTTGGGAAAGCAGAACTATATCTTTTAATTAATAATATGTTAGCCAATTTATCTGAAAAGGAGTTACCATCAGAATTCAGTTTCTCAACATCGTCGTTCAAAGTTGTAAAAATTTTATTTAACGCATTAGATGGAAGTTCACAAATTAAACGTCTGAACACATAAGAATTAATGATTCTGAGTGAGGTTGTTATCTCTTCAAGAGTAATTATTTTTTCATCATATTTTCTGAAAATTATTAATAAGAATGGATAAGAAACTGTGATTTTCAATCTATTTAATTTGCGTAATAAAATATTTATATCATTATTTTCAGTTTTATTAAACAAAATTTGGGAATACAAATTTGAGTAATATTTCAATTCTCTTAAAATTTGCTCTGAATTTATCTTCGAGCTAATTACAAAATCTTTAAATTCAAAATAAACATCAGACTTCTTAGGAATTCGTTTATTCTTCATCGTTAAAAAATCTCTTACAAAATTAGATATATTGTCATTTGTGAGATTGTTTTCAATCGGATACCAAAATTTTTCAAATAAACGTTCCTGTTCTTCAGGTTCTTTATCCATTAAAATAAAATTTCTTATCAAATCCGCTTGAGTTAAACTTACACCCGTTGAATTTATGCTTTCAAAAATTAGTTGAGGATCATCTTCTCCACGTTTTAGGCTAATATAAACTATCATTAATTTTTGTGTTGCATCAAAAATTTGTTTTAGATTATAGTTGCTTTTCATTAATTCACTTTTTAAATATGAATAATTTTTAATTATGTTTGAGTCATTATTAATTTCATCATTCAATTTATTCATTAGTTGCTGAAAAGCAATATCATCTTCTTTCATCGGTTTTAACCGAAGCTTATTTTGTTCTTTTTGAAATTTGTTAATTAAATAATACTCATAAATTTTATTTTTAAGAGATGATAAATCTGATATATTTGTTTCCTCAATTATATCATAAATTGCTTTTAATAATAAGATAATTGTTGTTATTCTTTGTTGACCATCAATTATAACATATTCTCTTAAATCAACCATATCAACTTCACTATTAGAGATATAAACAATTGAACCAATAAAATGAGATTTCCTGATTGGGTTATCAATCAAGTTTATTATATCATTCAATAATTTTTCGCAGTGTTTTAGTTTCCAATCATAATTTCTCTGAAAAACAGGAATAATTAATCTTTTATCTTCTCCTGAGATAAAACTTAATAAATTTATTTGTCTAGCTTCCATATTTATCCTTTTTTATTTATTACGCTTAATGGATGGGCACTGCCAAGTTCTCCCCGCTCTTCTTTCAATCTGAACTTGGAGTGCTGTGTTGTGCGTAGTTTTCGAACTATTCTTTATTAATAAAATCAAATATTGTTGAATCATAAATCAATTCATAATTCGTTTCTTTGTTTTTCAGTAGAGAATTATAAATATTAAATACATCATCGATACTAACTGAATCAAGAAATCTAAATACAGATGCAGCTAAATATTCATGTGAAAGATCAAAGGATATCCATTTTCTTTGTAATGTTTCACAAACTTTTCCAGTAGTATTTGATCCTGAAAAAATATCAATAACAATATCATTCTCATCAGTAAGATATTTTATAAAAAATTCTGGCAATTTTTCTGGAAATCTTGCAGGATGAGATTTGATTTTTAGTTGTTTACAAAAACGTAAATATTGTGTATTACTCTCGGAATTTGGTATTTGGAGTAGATTGGGTGGAATTGAACCACCGTTGTTTTTACTAAAACTTTTACTTATATTATGACCAGAAGGTCTTTTCTTGGGAGTATAATATTTTTCTTGATCTTTAATTAGTTTTTTCATTCTTTCTGAATAAGGAGATAGAATCTTTTTTACATCAGCTTTAGGAAAATCGGATTTTGAAAACCACCAAACAGTATTTACAGAATCTTTAACTCTGATCTTTCTTTTATTAACCCATTCTATTGGTGATGGTAACTTTGATGGATTATGCCAAAAAAATTCTTCTGCTAAATTAAAGCCAATATCATCACAAAATCTTATCAGTACTCTATAATTATATAACGATCTTACAGGTCTACCCTTTTTATACGAACCTCCTAAATCTATTACTAAGCTTCCAGTTTCTTTTAAAACTCTCTTTATCTCGTAACCAAATTGCATCAACCAATCAACATAAACATTTTGATCTTCATTACCATACTCTTTTTTTCTTAATAAAGCAAATGGAGGTGATGTGATTACTAAATCAACAGAATTGTCTGATATTTTTTTTAATCCCACCAAAGAATCCATAACATAAGCTTTTCCAAATTTAGAAAAATACAATGGTTTCTGTTGAAACGAATCGAACATTAATATTCCTCCAATTTATATATCCAACTTTCCATTATCTTCCACAAAACTGTTACTGCAAAATATACTTCTGAATCTATTTTTTTTAGTTCCTCAATATCGGTCAAATATTTTTCCTTATCTTGAACACCTAGAATATATGAAATCCAAACTCTTGTCTCTTCTTCATTTAGAAAAGGTAATAAGTCTTTTATATCAAAATCTGATTTTGATATTGCCCAAGCTGTACCTTGAATTTCGTTTTGACTTTTGGATTTGAGAAAAGGAATAACTTCTTTAGTATTCTCCTTAGATAATTTAGCTAAAGCTCTTGCTGCTTCTATCTTTATTATTGGTTCAAATGCATTGAAACTATTTACTAAAGATTTTATACTTTTAGTATATCCCATTTCACCTAAAGCCCAGGCAGCTCCAGCTCTTATCTCATGATTTTGATTTTCATCTAATAAACAATTTGTTAATAATTCAAAACTTTTAGTGCTTTTGATTTCGCTACAAACAATAACGGCTTCTAATTTATCAACTAAATAGTCACTTGTAATGCAATGATTAATAAAGTCGTATCCCTTGTTAATTCTATTTCTGGATAAAGTAGCAGCACATTCTAATTTTACATAAATATGTTCATCTTCATCATCTAATTTGGATTTTAATAGTTCAATAATTTTTTCGTTTATATCAAAATAAGAAAGTGCTTTTGCAGAAGCATATCTTTCGCTTAATGAAATACTATCTAATTTTTTACCATAATAATTGGAATTTATATTTTTTTCACAAACGAAATTTTGTGAAACTGGAACAACAGAGGCAATAATTTCATTTTCTTTTACGTGATCATTTATTTCTACAATAGGAGAAATTATCAAACCTTGTTTACCTTTTCTTAAAGAAAGAGTTATTGTTCTGTTGTCTTTATCTCTTTTAAACTGAATTTTAGGTTTACTATCTTCACTTTGTGAAATATATGAGATTATTCCATCAGATGATGCCTTAGAAGCAAACCATGTAATTCTTGTTTCATAACCTTCTTGAGCTCCTTTAGGAGTTTCTTGTTTGATATAACCTTCAGTAAAAGCATCTTTTAAATCTGAAACTTTTATATATTGTACTAAATTAGATGCAATCCAATCAATAGGTTTATCTCCAGATTTTTCACATACAACTATTGCAACATAATCATTATTACTTAAACCAAAATCCCATGCTCTTTCTCTTTCATTTATTGAATGTGACATGGTTATTTCAAGTTTTGTTTTTGCTCTTGACTCAATTCTCTTTCCACAATCAACACATAAAAGATCTGGTACTCTAATTCTTTTTATCTTTATAGATTTCCATATTTTATAACTCATTGAACCTCGTCCCAATTCAATAGGTCTATGATTGTTATTTAGTAAATTTTCATAAACTTTCTTTGTTCCAATTGCACCTATTGAAATTTTTTCCAAAAAGCTTTCATCTGTTTTAAAATTTCGAGCCATAATAAAACTCCTTCATTTTTTTATTTTTTAACATATTACGCACAATGGGCAGCTTCTGCCACGCCAGACTATAATTCACATTTCAACTATAATACGCA
>JAIORE010000445.1 GCA_021108315.1 Candidatus Cloacimonadota bacterium | reverse complement strand
TAAAATACCGCTTATTTTATCCTGATATTTTGTTGTTAATAATTCCATATTGTCCACCTTTATATTTTTTTCTAAAAAATAAACGTTAAAAAATTTGACAACAATTTTGATTATTTATTTTATTTCACCTGTTGGGTTTTGGCTTGTTCAGGTTAGGGATGACAAAGAAGTTAAAAGACAAGTAAAATGATGGAAACGAGAGTTAAATTTTACCAGAGTGTTGGATATCGGATAACATGTATCATGGATGCTTCTATAATGTGGCTTCCAGAAATGGAAACAAGCATTATACTGGTAAAAAGACTCTAAGCTCAAATTAGCATTATTCCTGTTTCTTCAATTCCCTTACATTAATATCATATTTCAATAATCTACGATTCAACGATTGACGAGTAATTTTCAATAATTTCATTGCTTTTGATTTATTAAAATTAGATTTAAAAAGTGCTTCAATAATAAGCTTTTTCTCAACTTCTTCCAAGTTATAGTTCGTTTCTGTGGAGTGAGTTCCTAATGGTTTTTGCATAGGTTCTAAGGATGGAAAATGCCTTATTACGAGTTTCCCATCAGAGCAGAGAATCAAAGCTTTCTCTACCATATTTTTCAATTCTCGTACATTTCCGGGTAAATAATATTCCGTTAGTTTTTCAACAACTTCTTTTTCTATGGTTTTGATATTTTTCTTCATAATTTTGGAAAAATGATCAACAAAATAGTTGAGTAATAAGGGAATATCTTCCTTTCTTTCTCTGAGGGGTGGAATATTTATGACGAATGTGCTCAAACGATAATAGAGATCTTCCCTGAAATCACGGTTTATAACAAGTTTTTTTAGATTTTGATTAGTGGCGGCAATTACTTTCACATTAATAAAAATATCCTTATTTGAACCAACTTTTCGGATTTTTTTTTGTTCTAAAACTCTTAATAATTTTGTTTGTAAATTTAGTTGTAAATCACCTATTTCATCTAAAAAAAGCGTTCCTTTATCTGCAATTTCAAACCAACCTAATTTTGTCTCGAAAGCTCCTGTGAAAGAGCCTTTCTTATGCCCGAAAAACTCGCTTTCAAAAAGATTTTCCGGAACAGTTGAGCAATTTACATCAAAAAAGTATCTGTTTTTTCTACTGCTGAGATAATGAATGCCACGAGCCACCAATTCTTTACCAGTTCCACTTTCACCGGTTATCAATACGTTTGTTTTATCAGATTCTGCAACTTTTGACATCAAGTCGATCACATCTCTAATAGCCTTGCTTTTACCAATAATCTCGTTTCCAATTTTCTGTTGAAGTTCTCTGCTAACTAAAGCAAAATTCAATTCAGTTTTTTTGAGTTTACGGGTAAGTTGTAAACAACGTTGAGTTCTCTGAATTGAAGTCTGAATATCAATCAAGCTAAATGGTTTTGTGAAAAAATCACATGCCCCGAAACGCATAGATTCTATAACTGTACTCATATCGCCAAATCCGGTGATCATAATTACTTCAATATCAGAGTAAGTCTTTTTTATTATTTTCAATACTTCCAATCCGCTCTGTTCAGGAAGATTAATATCAAGAATCACAATATCTATGCTCTCTTTTTTCAAAATATCAAAAGCTAAAGATGGCATTGCTGCTTCAAATACTTCAAATCCTTTTTTAGTAAGAAATTCACTGATTTCTAAGCGATAAATAGCTTCATCATCAATAATCAATACTTTTAAAATTTTCATAAGAACTCCTTTGAGAGATAATTGAAAATTTGGAAACAGGAGATAGGAAATAGGAAATAGGATATTGTATTCAAATGAATTTCTTCTTTCTTACAATGATCAATTTGTACAACATTGCCGATATTTCATTTGATTTTGAAATCAACTCTTTGGCAATATTAGAGACCTCAAAAAAAATGCTAATTACCCTACTTTTATAAGACATTTTTTATGGTTATTTTTACTCGATACTTGAGAATATTTACTCAACTTGACCTCTATAAGTGACAACTTATTTTAGGACAAGACACTCTTAACCATATTTCCCTCTTCCCTATCTCCTATCTCCTATTTCCTTTCAAACCTTGGGCAATGTCACTATCATTTTTGTAAATTTTCCAACATCACTTTCAATAGTTATTTCTCCCTGCATTTCATTGATGATTCCGTAAATTATTGATAAGCCCAAACCTGTTCCTTTCTCAGGGTCTTTCGTGGTAAAAAAGGGATCAAAGATGTTATCAATAATATCCTCTTCAACACCCATTCCATTATCTTCTATTTCTATAATGATTTTATCATCTTTGGAATATGATTTAATAGTTATAATTTTGGAATAAGATTTATTATCTATTGCAGATACCTTTTCTTCAAGTGCATCTTTTGCATTTGATAGAAGATTAACGATAACTTGCTCAAGCTTAAATTTATTTCCGGTTACATATCCGATATCTTCTTCAAGATTTAATTCAATTTGCACATTATGTTTCTTATATTGAGTGTTAATCATGCTCAAAGCATTTCTTACAACCTCATTTACATAAATTTTTTCATAAATTATTGATTTCTGGTTTCTTGAAAAAATTCGGATATGATTAATGATTTGGCTTATACGCTCAATATATCCTTTTATTGTTTGTAATTTACTTTGCAAATATTTTTTATCAGCTTGATCTTCTTCAAAATAAAAGTAGAGATTTTCCATTCCCATAGAAATTCCACCGAGAGGTTGGTTAATCTCATGTGCAATTCCAGCTGCCAGCTTTCCAAGAGATTCCAATTTTGATTTCTGGATCAAAAACTGTTGCTGTTTTTTTTGCTTTGCTAATTCTTTTTGAACCCTATCTTCAAGCTCTTTATTTAATTTTATAATTTCAATTTCCACTCTTTTTTGAGTTTTGATCTCACGCTGTTTTATTTTATAAATAATATAACTTATTATAATAAAGAGAATTAAACCGAGAATAAAAATATTTTTTATGAGTTTTTGCTCTTTGATCTTGAATTCTTTTACAACGCTTTCTTGCTTTAAAATTTCTATCTCTTTTCCTTTTTTCTCGGTTTCATATTGAATTAGAAGTTCATTGATTCTTTCGTTAGTACTTTCTGAAACTAAAGAATCCAATAATACACTATATTCCGTTAGATTTTCAAAAGCAAGTTTATAACTTCCAATTCCAAAATAAAGATCAGCTAACGCTCCATAGCACTCTTTTAAGAGATACAAATCATCAATTTCTTTTGCCATTTCCATACTTTTAATCAATAATTCTTTTGCCTTATTGTTCCTTTTCTCATAAATATGTATGTAGCTAAGATTTTTATATGAAATCGCCAAACCGGATTTATCATTTATTGCTTTCTTAACCAAAATTGATTTTTCAAAATAATTTTGGGCTTCTTGATTATTTCCTCTATTCATAAAAATTCTACCAATATTATTCAAAGCAAATCCTACAGCTTTTTGAACTGATTTATCATCAGAAAATCGTAATACTTTTTCAAAATATATGATAGCTTCGTCTTTATTTCCCAATTCTGAATAATCTACTCCGATGCTATTTAATGTTATAACAATAAGTTCTTTATCTTCCATATCTTCATAGACTTGAAGAGCATAAAGGTGAGTTTCCAGTGCTTTCTGAAAATTGCCTGTTTTTATGTAGATATTTCCAATATTTGATAAACAAAATGCAATTTCTTTTTTATCTCCCATATCTTCTTTAATTTTCAAGGATTGCATATACATATCAATTGACTTATTGAAATCTCCTAATTTATAGTATAAATTCCCCATATTATTATAGGTTTTGGCAATTTTCCGATTATTTTTCAATTCTTGATAACATTTTAATGATTTTTTCTGATATTCTAAAGCCTTTGAATAGTCGCCTTTATACCAGTAAGTAGTTCCAATAGAAAAGAGAGTATTTGCTATTTTTTCAGTATTTTTTGTTTTTTCATATAGAATTAATGATTCGTAATAATGTTTTAAGGCTATTTCAAAATTGTGATTATTTTTTTCAATCATCGCCAAGTTATACAAAAAATCTGCTTGTGATTTGTAAAAATGTTTTTTCTTTGAAATTTTTAATCCTAAATTATAATATTCAGTTGCTTTTTCATAATCACGACTTAATGTATAGTAATTTCCAATATTTTTCAAAGAGATACATTCATTTTTTTTATGATTAATTTTTCTGGATAGTTGAAGAGCTTCCAGAGCATATTCCAAACTTTTTTTCTTATCCGATTTTCTCAATTGATAAGAAAGTTCGTTTAATATCTGGATTTTTTCGAGGTTATTCGAATGTTTTAGCTGGGTAATTAAGCTATCTATTTGGGTTTGAGAATATAATGAAATAATGAATACAATAAAAATTAAGGAAAATATCTTTTTCAAATTTCCTCCTAATATCTCATTTAAAATTTACAATTTATAATTTCTTATTTCTAGGGTGTGTCTTTTCATAAACGTCTTTCAAATCTTTAATAGATAAATGTGTATAGATCTCTGTAGTAGAAAGATTGCTGTGACCTAACATCTCTTGAACAGCACGCAAATCTGCTCCATTTGATAACAAATGAGTAGCAAAAGAATGCCGAATAGAATGGGGAGAATACCCTTTTGTTTTAGCAATAAGGCGAATGTAATTGTTTAGAATTTCCCTTAATTCATCAGGAGTAAGTTTCTTTCCACTTTTGGATAGGAAAAATGTTTCACTACTATCTTTTGAAACAAATTTTGATCGAATTTTAAAATATTTTTTTATCGATGAGGAAGCAATTTTTCCAATTGGAACGATACGTTCTTTCATCCCTTTTCCCATAATTTTGATTAATTTATTCTGAAAATCAATCCGTGAAATAGTACAATCCGAAACCTCACTGATTCGTAAACCACAGGAATAGATCAGTTCTAAAATCGCTTTATTTCTTATCCCAAATTTTGAGGTTAGATCGGGAATATTCAGCAAATCTTCTATTTCAATTTTTGTGAAATGAAGTGGTAATTTTTTTTCAAACTTTGGTATTTTTAGAAATTTTGCCGGATTTTTTTGGATAAATTCATTTTTCATACAGAAATTGAAAAAGTTCTTAATCGTAGTTGATTTTCGAGATAAAGTTCTGTTTGAATTTCCGGCAATACTTTGATTCCGTAAAAAATCACGTAAGAAAATCCGATTAATTTCTGTTAAAATCACCTTGCCATCTTCAAAATATTTCAACAAATAATCATGAAATTGTTTCAAATCGCTTTCATAAGCCCGCATTGTGTGCGAAGAAAGTCCGCGAGAATTCTGGGTTCTAAGATACTGCTCAATTGCGTTTTTCATCTATTTCAATTTCACTTTGTGCCATTTATAGCTTATTTTACCGGATTGATAAGTAAGACGCAACTTCCCGAATTTATTTTTAAAAGTTTTTATCCCATACCAGAAAGTTCGTTTATTTGATAGCATTTCATTTTTCTTAGGTTGATAATCAAAACTTATTACGACATCAATAGGTAAATTTTCGACTAAATCATCATCAATATATTTGGATAAATTCGATAAAAGAATTATGAAATTAGTCTTTTTTTGAAGTTTCTGAGATAATTCTTTCGTAACTCCAAAAACATCAAGATCAAACTCGGTTAAGTCTGAGATATTATTTTTTACTGCGAAATCAGGTGAATAAATTGCCATAATTCCAATTTTCATAGAATCGGTTTCAATAACCTTATAAGAAATTAGGTTTCTAAAATTTCCCGAAATATTCGAAGCTAAAAGTTTAAATAATAAATCTCTGTAGTGAGGATCAAAAGAGTAGTCAGTCGGAGTACAATAAGCACAATCTACTACATTCAAGAATTCTACAATTTCATCATCTGATGCCGATTTTTCTAAAATTTTTCCAGCAAAAAAATTGTAATGCCGTATTGTATCGTTTTGTGTCTTGCTTTCGATGTTAATTTTGATCTCTTCAATATTTTTTATTTTGAAGTGTGGTTCTGTAAAAAAGTTCAAATCAATTTCATCTATTGCAAAAAGGATGTTAAAGAATAAAAAAAATAAAATTAGTAACCTCAACTTTTTCTCCTTAAAATAATTGTTTTTACCTTCAATTTTCATAAACTAATATCATAGAGGTATTACTGAGAAACATTTAAAATTAGATTTTCTCTGTCAAAGGAATTTCATTATTTATCAAAAAAATTTGATTTTTCACTTATTTGACTAATATATCTTGAGTATAAAAAGTAAAAAATATGTAAAATAAAATCTCGAGTCGAGTTTTGAAATGATAATAAGTTTAATATATCATTGACTATCAAAGATTTTATTAATATGGAAGTATTCAAAACCCGACTCGGGATTTAAAAAAATTGGAGATATTATGAAAAATAAATTAATAATAGTGATTGGAGCATTTGGTAGTGGAAAAAGTGAATATTCTATAAATCTTGCTAAAGAATATAGCTTAAAAGGTTTTAATGTTTCTCTGAGTGACCTTGATGTGGTAAACCCATATTTTAGAAGCAGAGATGTGAGAGAAAAATTTGAAAAAGATGGAATCGAAGTGATCGCCCCGCAAGGAGAATATAAACACGCAGATTTACCAATGATTTCACCTAGAATCAAAGGTGAGATCAATAATTATGATAAATTTGTAATCATTGATGTTGGTGGAGATCCTGCCGGATGCAGAACCTTGGCAAGATATGTGGAAGATGCAACAAAGCGGGGATATGAAATGCATTTCGTAGTAAATACAAAAAGACCTTTTACCAGCACTGCCGAAGAGATAATCATTATGAAGAACAAGTTGGAATATACTTCAAAATTGAAAATCACCCATCTCATTAGTAATACTAATCTTATGGAATTTACAGATGAAGAAATTGTAGAAAAAGGTATTTCTATTGTTGAAGAAGTTTCAAAACAAACTAACTTAATATTTGATGATTATCTTGTATTGGATCAACATTCAGAAAAAATACCTTCCGGAATTGATGGGAAAAACAAAAAAGTGTTAAGCTACTTTTTATCAAAACCATGGGAAATGCCAATATTAAAAGGTATTTGATAACTAAAATCAAAGTTAATTCCAATTTTAGAGATGACTTTTTCTCTTCGTAAATAACAAATTAAACAAACCTTGTTCAGCTTTATATAATTCGGAACTAATTTGTATCTGAACGAAAATACCAATTTTATTAATTTTTTACATAATTCTCAATAACCCCCGACTTTAGTCGTGGGTAAATTACCTTCTCAAGTTCCCAGCTCCAAATCAGCTTTAGCTGATTTGGAGCGGGTGGGTTTAGGTTGATCTCAAGCCCACGCCTAAAGGCATGGGTTAATAAAATTTTCAAAAGAGCTTTAATTCACACATTTTCGTTCAGATACTAATTTTATTTTTCTAATTACTGGACAAATAATTCCCTATTAAAAATTTCTAAAATAGATTAATTTGAAAGTAAAACTTTATGGAGTTATTATGAATATTAAAATTTCAAGTCAAATTAAAAAAGACCGAAGCTTAGTATATATCCTATTTTCTGATAAATTCTCTAACGAATTCTTCAAAAAGAATAACATTGATTTTGGTGATCATGATTTTGATAAAAACCCTCTACTACTTTTACATAAAAACCAAGAATTTAAAAACTTATATTTTTATTCTGTAGGTAAATCTGTTGATTTTAAACTTGGTGAAACTAAAAAGATTATCTCTAAAATGATAAAAAAAGCTAATGAAGAAAGAATAGAAAAATTACAATTGATGTTTTGTGATAGTTTCGATAACTATTTTGAAAGGTTGCTTTTTATTATATCAGAAACGATAGAATTAGCAGATTACAGCTTCGAGAAATACAAAGCAAAGAAAACAACAAAATATTTAAAAGAAGTAAAAATCATAGTAAAATCTGAAAATCAAAAGTATCAAGATATTTTGTCAGAAACTCAATCTCTTACAAATGCTACAAATTTTGCAAGAACCCTTGTAAATGAACCGGCAAATGTTATCTTTCCGGAAACTCTCGCTGCTGAATCAATTCAAGCGGGTAAAAAATATGGGTTTGAAACAACAATTTATAATTTAGCTGAAATCAAAGAATTAAAGATGGATGCTTTCCTCTCAGTTGCACGAGGATCTGCTAATGAACCAAAATTAATTGTGATGAAATACAAAGGAAATCCACAAAATCCTGATGAAATAATTGGATTGGTTGGAAAAGGATTAACTTATGATAGTGGTGGTTATTCCATAAAAACAACAACTGGAATGTCTTTGATGAAAACAGATATGGGCGGAGCTGCTTCTGTGATTGGAGCAATTTCTACAATTGCAAAGAATAAAATCAAATATAATATAACGGCAGTAGTTGCAGCTTGTGAAAATATGATTTCAGGAGAAGCGTATAAACCCGGTGATGTAATAGGCTCTATGGCTGGGAAATTTATCGAGATAGGAAATACAGATACCGAAGGAAGATTAACTCTTATTGATGCACTTTATTATACAATAACTAAAGAAAAAGTAACAAAAATTATTGATGTTGCTACTTTGACTGGGGCTGTAGTTGTAAGTTTGGGACGAATCAGAACCGGTGCATTGAGTAATAATGATGATTTCTTTGCTGATCTTATTAAAGCATCTGAACTATCCGGAGAGAAATTTTGGAGATTACCGCACGATGAAGAATATGTAACTCAAGTTTCGCATATCTTTTTTGTAGAATTAATCGATGCTTATTTTTTAA
>JAIORE010000165.1 GCA_021108315.1 Candidatus Cloacimonadota bacterium | reverse complement strand
CGGAAATACCGAAATCAAATGCTCATGGCGAGATGACGTGGCACGCCGAACGTTATACCCATTTATAGTATTAAAAAGTTTAATATCTTGGAGGAATTAGTAAAATGATAATAGAGAGAAGTTTAAAAAAAATTAGAAAATTCAGCAAAATTCTAATAATACTATTGATACTGATTTACATAAAAATTGATTTAGTTGCAATGGATAATTCAATTGAATTTGCAAGATTACCTGCAAATATTCCTTATTTACATTATGGAGATATCCAATGGATTGATTATGACAATGATGGAGATTTAGATATTATAACTTCAGGACAAGATTCAAATCAAGTAAAAATGACGAAGTTATTCATAAATAATGGTAACACTAACTTTTCAGAAAGTGAAATTAAATTTACAGATTTGTATCTTTCAACAATTTCTGTAATCGACTTTAATCAAGACGGTTATATGGATTTCATTATTTCTGGGTCTACTGCGAAAAATGAATATAAAACAATACTCTATAAAAATACTGTTAGCGGATTTGAAGAATGTACACAGATATTATTTGATAATGTAAAAGAAGCTGTATTCGCTTGGGGTGATTATGACAATGATAATGATCTGGATTTATTTATATCAGGAGAAATAGAATATGATCGACGGGAAAAAATTACAAAAGTTTATAAAAACTTAGGAAACAGTATGTTTTCTGAAATAAATTTTATATTCCCTAATTCAAATATCTCAAAAATATCAACAGCAGACTGGGTAGATATAAATGGTGATAATAAATTAGACTTAATAATTACTAGATTTTCACGCCCACTGACCATTTATATTAATAAAGGAAATGATAAATTTACAAAGCACCCAATAACTGACTACAATTGTTCGTACGGAGATGTTGAAGTTTTTGACTTTGATTTAGATAACGATTTGGATATAGTATTAAATGGGGAGGTAACTTGGGGAAAATATGTAACAAAACTACTTTTAAATGAAGGAAATCTGATGTTTCAAGAAAGCAACAATGAATTATTAAAATGTTCTCAAGGTTCAACCCTAGCTTTAGATTTTGATAACGATAATGATTTAGACTTGTTAATTTGCGGAAGAACAGGAGTAAGACTTCCTGCAACTTTAATTTATGAAACAAAACTATATGAGAACAAAAATTGTGAACTAATTGAATTAGATTTGGAATTGCCTAATACCAATTTAAGTAGATTGGGGGATTTTGATAATGATGGAGATATGGATATTCTTATGGGAAATATCACTGATAAAGGAAGAGAAATTTTAATTCTAATAAATTTATTAAAAGAATAAAATAGCAGTATAACAAACAGTTACTCGCTTTGAAAGATGGGTGCAGCACACTCTAACAATTCTACGATTGTCTTGAGTAATTTAAATAAAGTAAATAGGTATGTCGAGTATTTCAAACAATATGCTTGACTTTTAAGAAGAGTTTAAAGAATTTCAATTCTATGAAAATATCAGAAAAAATTGAAAAAATAATTGATGAGATAAAACCTGGAAGTACATTTACTTACCAGCAACTTTCACTTAACAAAGATGAATATGTCGCAGGTACAAAAGCAATTGAACGATTTATTAAAAAAGGAATAATTAAAAGGGTTTCTACAGGAATTTTTTATATTCCTAAAAAATCTGTTTTTGGAGAGTTGAAACCAAGAGAAGAAGAACTTATAAAACCCTATTTATTAAATAGAAAAGGGAAGCGAATTGCATACATAACAGGAACTTCACTTTATAATAAAATGGGACTTACTACTCAAATTCCAAGAATTATTAAAATTGCAAGCAGAGATAAAAGAATTTACATTTCAAACGAAAATATTAAAGCAACTGCTATAAAAAGTTACGTAGATGTGACAGATCAAAACTACTATTTATTGCAGGTATTAGATGCACTCAAGGATTTCAAAAAAATCCCAAATCTAAACATACAATCAGCTTTAGTTATCTTGATTAATATAATTTCAAGGCTAAGCAAAGAAGAAATAAACAAATTAATAAAATATGTAATTTCTTACCCGCCCAGAGTAATTGCTTTTTTAGGAGCACTTTTAGAAAAAATAGATGCTTCAATAAATCTAAATCTTTTAAGAGAAAATCTAAATCCTCTATCCAATTATAAAATCGGTATTGATAATAAAATATTATCTACAGCTGAAAAATGGAGTCTCAAATGAACTTACACAAAAATAGAGAGTTATTCCAAGATGCAATAATTGCAACAGCACAGAGAAAGAATATTCCGGAGATTTATGTAGAGAAGGATTATTGGGTTACTCTTGCTCTAAATTTAATTTTCAAAAATGAAATTGGCAAAGAAACTGTTTTTAAAGGTGGCACGGCTTTAGCAAAATGCAATAGATTGATAGACAGATTTTCAGAAGATATTGATTTAGTCATCTTGCGTAAAGAATCAGAAAGTAATAACAAACAAAAAAGGAATGATTCGGAAAACTGCTCATAGCTATGAAAAATTATTTTCAGGTAAATTCGGTCAAATAAGAGATAATATAATTCTTGAAGTCACTTGGTTAGGTAATTATAAACCCTATGAAACTGGAATTGCTAGTTCTCTGATTTATGAAACAATGTCTGCAATAAATCAATTTGAATTGATAGAAAAATACAACTTAGAACCCTTTAATGTACTTGTATTAAGTCCTAAACGAACTATTTGTGAAAAGATAATGAGTTTAGTCAGATTCTCTTTCAGTAAATTACCGATAACTGATTTAAGTAATAAAATCAGGCATATTTACGATATTCATATGATACTTAAGAATAACGAATTCAATGTTTTTTTCAATTCTAAAGAATTTTGTGAAATGCTAATAAAAGTTGCAAATGATGATGTTAAAAGTTTCAAAAATAATAATTCTTGGTTACGAAACCATCCAACTTCTGCATTGCTTTTTTCTGAACCAGTTGATACTTGGGCAAAAATACAAAATGTTTATTTAACAAGCTTTAAAGATTTAGTATTTGGTGAATTTCCATCAGAAAAAGAGATTTTGGATACTTTATTAAAAATTACAAAAAGATTAAAGAGTATTGAATGGAAAATAGATATGAAAAGGGTATAACAAGCGTGCCTTCGCCCGAAAAGATGGGCGCAGCGCACGCGAAGCATTTGCCAACATGTCGCTCCACTCCATGTTGGCAAACGTTCGGCGTGCCACTAAAAAAGACGAGTAAAACCGGAGTGAATCGACACGTCGTCTAAAGTTGCGTCCACGGGGACTCGTAATTCTGCACCCATTTGACCTTGATTTACTCGTCTTTTATCATCTCACTAATCGCAACTTGATTACGGAAATACCGAAATCAAATGCTCATGGCGAGATGACGTGGCACGCCGAACGTTATGCCCATACGAAAATATTAGGAAAATAAAAGATTGAAGAAAAATTTGTATTATTTCAAAATGATGTTGAACAGTGAGATGATATCACGATTTGGGGAGTGAAGTTTTGAAGAAAAATATTTTAATCATAACATTACTTATCATAATTTTTGCTAATCTATGGTCTGAAAAAAGTGTTATCACTCATTTTACAACTAAAGATGGTCTTGGAACAAATATAATTACAAAGTTATTTCAAGATTCACAAGGATATTTATGGGTTGGTACAAATCAAGGGCTTTATAAATATGATGGAGATGAATTCAAATTTATTAAAGCAGAAAAATACAGAACTAAGAATTTTGAAGACAAAGATTATAGTAATTATGAAATTACTAATATTATGGAAGATAAGTATCATAATATTTGGGTTTACTCTTTTGGAAAAATTAATAGATGGGAATCAGGTTCTTCACAACGTCGAAATTCTGGATTCCTTGGTTGTGTTAAATATAAAACATCCATAATTTCATTTGATTTTGAATTTGATAATGATGATTTGATGGAATTTCAAATGATGAAAGATAAGAATGATCGAATTTGGATTTCAACAGCTAAGGAACTATCTTTTATTGATGATATGAAAAAGACACTTATATGGAAACCTGATTCATCCTTAACAAATCCTGTTATTTTTAGTTTATTAGATGTCGGAGATGGAAATATCTGGTTTTCAAATGATCGTAGCATTTTTTTTTATAATGGTAAAACTTTAGCAAAAAACGAACAAATTGAATTGATATTAAAAGAAGAGAGAAAAAATAATGAACTGAATAATGTAATTTATCCTAGGATGTATGAGAAAAATTTAAAAAATATAAATCTATCAATAAAATCTGGGAGTAAAATATTTTTTTCAACTTATTGGGGAATAATTATTATCAATGGTGAGAAAGTTGAATTGTTTAATGAATTTGAAGATATTGATTTGAAAAAGACAATTTGCACATTTTTTGATTTACAAAACGGGGATTTCTTTATTTATCCATTATCTAATTTTTCAGATAAGTATAACCAAATAACCTATTATAAATTCAATAAAAAATTATTAATGTATAAAAACAATGATTTTGAACAATTATCTTTTTCAAATAAACCTTACAACAAAAATTCAATAGATGTTGACTCAAAAGGTAACTTATTGGTCTCTTCGAATATTGGTTTTCAAATATGGAATAAAAAAGTGGAAAGAAAATTTGATTCTTCAAATGGGCTTCGATCAAATTGGATTTTTGATTCAATTGAGGATAGGGAAGGAAATATCTGGATAGCATCTTTCAATGGATTAACAAAAATCAATAATTGTGAAATAAATGAATTCATTTATCAAATCGAATCATCATTATATAAAAATTCAAATTCTGTTTTTTTTTCATCCCAAGACACTTTATATATTTATGGCAGAGAAATGATTTATAAAAATAATATTGATGGGATAGTAGAAGTCTGCATCATAAAAGAAAATTCTGATTTTATCTTTTCAACAGGAAATAGTATTTATGAATTTAACTTCAAAAACAAAAATCTAAAAAATATTTCAGAATACTATCCTCAAAAGGAAATCAAAAGAAATCCTAATATCGGTGGTTCATCATCAAAATATATCTATGATATTTTTAAAGATAAAAATCAAAATATTTGGGTTTCAGAACTAATTTATGGAACTCTAGCTAAATGGACAGGAATTGAATTTACAGAATTTGATAAAATAAATCCTGATATTTATTATACTATTTCCGATGAAAATATTGGTATATATAGCACTGGATGTCCAAGATGGATAAAACAGAACAGAAAAATACATTATTTTGATGGAATTGAGTTTCATCAGTTACTTTTAACTAATGGTGATTTTTATGAAATTCTTAAAACTGAAAATAATGATGTTATTTTGGAGTGTCCAGTTGGATTCAGAAAATTACTTGATGGAAAATATCAGGGCATTTCCATTTCTAACTTATTTGATGAGAATTTAAAAATATCATTTAAAAAAATAGATAATAAATATTTCATTAAATATGATACCAAAGCCAAATTCAAATTAACAGACAATAATTTTTCGGTTTCTATTGAAGAAAACAAACCTTTAGAGATGAGTCTTCCTTTTGAATTTAATTTTAATGGAGAAAAATTTAAATCTGTTTATATTCATTCTAACGGGTTTATTTCTTTTGAAGTTGTAGACACATTGGATACTGCTTGTAATGAAAATAGATTTGGAAAACATAAGCGAATTGCCCCCCTTTTTACAAATTTAATGATTCCAGAAAATGGAATTTTAATTACTAAAAATGAAAATAAAATTGATATTATTTGGAAGGATGTAGAAGAATGGGGGACAAAATGTAAAAATACTTTTTCTGTTACTCTTTTTAAAAATGGAGATATTCAATTTCATTATAAAAATTTGAATGTAAGTTCTGCATTAGTAGGAATTGCAAATATCGTAACAGAAGAACCTTTCAGAATTTTTGATACTAATAAAGAAATTAATGAATCTGTTGAATATCCACTATTTTACCTACACGATGAAACAGTTTTTATTAATAATGAAACAATCTCTCCAGTAAAAAAGTATCTAAATAATAAACGAATACTCTCTATATCAGACGATTCTTTGCAAATCTATAATTATGAAAAAATGGAATATGAAGCAAAGCTTTATGATAAAAGATTAATAGATCTAGTAAATATGTGTTGTGAAGATAATAAGGGAAATCTTTGGTTTAACTCTCAAATTGGATTTTATAAGTATGATCTTCAAAAGAATCAATTGTTCTTTTTTGATGAAATAAATGGATTTAAGAATGAAGAAACTTTAGACATTTTACAAGCTCCTGACAGCACTTTTTGGGTATTATTAAAAGAAAATGTTTTTCATTTTGAGGATAATGGATTTTATAATAGTGTTGAGCCAACATTATTTATTGATGTTATTAAAATAAATAATACAATAATAAAAAATAGAGATAAATTTACATTTTCTGAAAATAATATCATTTTTAAATTTACTGGAGTTTCATTAGCAGAACATAAAAAGGTAAAATATAAAACTTGGCTGGAAGGTTGGGATATTGATTGGTCAGTTCCAGTTTTAGAAAAAATAAAAACATATAAGAATCTTCCTAATGGTAATTATGTGTTTAAAGTTATTTCTTGTAATAATAATGGATTTTGGAATAAAAAGCCAGAAACTTTTACTTTTACAATCCTTCCACCTTGGTACAAAACTTGGTGGTCTTTTACAATATTAGCAATCATTCTAATTTTTCTTCTTTACGCAATATACAAAGCCCGTGTAAAAATTTTAGAGAGAACCCAAAAGAAGCTTGAAAAAGAAGTTGAAACCAGAACTTATGAGTTATCAGAAGCCTATGAAGAACTTGATTCTGAAAAAATAAAAGTAGAAGAAAAAAATATTGAAATTCTTGAAGAGAAAACGAAACTCACAGATTCAATAGAATACGCTTCTCTAATCCAAAACTCAATCCTTCCGAGAGAAAAAGAAATTTCTCAATACATCCAAAACTATTTCATAATCTGGAAACCAAAAGATGTTGTTGGAGGAGATTTTTACTGGTTCTTTCCTATTCCTGATAGTAAAAATTATCTAATTTCTGTAATAGATTGTACTGGACACGGAGTTCCGGGAGCATTTATGAGTATGACAGCAAACAGTATTCTCAATAATATAGTGCGAGAAAAGAAAATTTATAAACCGGATTTAATCCTTAATCTTCTTCACAAAGAAATTCGCTACACGCTTCGTCAACAATCAAAAGAATCGCAACAGGATGGAATGGATATAAGTATTTGTTATATTGACGTGAATTTGCAGGAAGTACATTTTTCGGGAGCTATGCAATTTTTATTTTTAATTAAATCTAATCAGAATGAAATTGTGCGAATTCGAGGAAATCGTTTCTCTATCGGTGGAAGGCAAAAAGAAGAAGAACGTATTTTTGCAAAACATATAATTCAGTATAATTCAGGTGACTCAATTTATCTTTTGAGTGATGGACTTGCTGACCAGAAAGTTACAATTAAAAGTAAGGAACAAAGATTTAAAACTAAAAGAGTTGCAGAAATGCTTCTAAAATATAATCAACTTTCTATGAAAGAACAGAAAATAAAAATTGAAGAAGATTTGGCAGAGTTTCAAGGTGATATTGAACAGAGAGATGATATTGTTGTAGTTGTCGTTAAGTTGTGATTAATATGACTGACAAACATTTGTATTGGCATAACACAGCACTCCAAGTTCAGATTGAAAGAAGAGCAAGTAGAACTTGGCAGTGCCCATCCATTGTGTGAAATATAGGTTTTTCCTGTCGTAAGAAAAAAAGAAAACGAAAAAGAAGGATAAAATTGTAAAAAAAGCGAAATTGTTTTAAAGAGAATAAAAAGACAAAATAATTCATCTGTCAGATAATTCTGTTCAATTTTTCAAGAAAAATGGAGTCAACTTGAAAGCAAACGAGGAAGAAAAATCTAAGAATAATGTTTCCGGAAATTGGAATTATCAAAATTAATCTTTTCGCATTTAAATCCAATAGAAATGGGTTTCCGTGAAAGAATCAACAAAGAAAAAAACGGCATAAAATTATAATTAATACGCATTAGAAAAAGCAGTAATTTTCAAGAAAAAACCTTGCGCTGCTGGCAATAAAAAATTTGATTTCGCTGTTAGAATTAATGAGAAAAATCAAAGAAAAAGCAAGAGAATCTAAATCACAAAATTCCTGCTTTCATTTAAATTCTTAATTCCAGCGAAAATGCAAAAGTTTTACAGGTGAATTATTTCTACCTAAATTTCTGAGCTAAATTGAAGAAAAAATTGAAACAAACCTAATCATAACGCATTTGCAGTAAATAAGCTATAGAAAAAATCTAATGTGCTTAAATTCAAAATTGTTGGTTTCAAGTAAAAATTAACGTGAAAAAAAATCAATAAGATTTGTAAGTTGTATTATTCCAGCTTTTCAAAAATTTATATCTAAATCTAACGAAGAATGCGAAAGATTAACAGATGAAATATTTTCTACAGAATTGCTTGGTTAGATGAAAGAAAACGCAATTATCACAATTTCTAACGAGGAAGAAAGAGAAAAGAAAACGCAAGAAAGCGTTGTGTAAGTGGCTTTGACAGTTTTTTATAATTTTATAAGCCCAAAAGCAAAATTTAAACGGAACTCGAATTAACTGGTTGAGTATTTTCAAGTAAAATTTTGTTTGCTTAAAAAAGAAACTACCGTGAGTTTGACTCTGAATGTTATTTTTTATGCGAAATGTGCATTAAATCTTGCTTTTTATTATTTTGTTTCTTTTTTTGGTAAATTGAATTATTCGTGGGTTCTGAATTAGTTAAACTCGACG
>JAIORE010000282.1 GCA_021108315.1 Candidatus Cloacimonadota bacterium | reverse complement strand
CGGAAATACCGAAATCAAATGCTCATGGCGAGATGACGTGGCACGCCGAACGTTAGCCACTGCTCAGAGTAAAAAAAATAAGAAAAAGAAAAAAACATTGACGAAAATAAGTTCACAATAAAATTCGACCACAGAACTTAAATGTTCGAGAATTGGAGGAATGATTGAAGTCTGAAGAAAAAAAGAAAATTATCACCAAAGTGGCTCAAAATATATTTTCAAAATACGGTTTAGTAAAAACAACTGTTGATGAAATTGCTAAAGCAGCTCGAATGGGAAAAGCCTCTTTATATCATTATTTTAAGAGCAAAGAAGATATTTTTAAAGAAGTTGTTGAAAAAGAAAATAGATATATGAAAGAAAAAATCAGAGAAGCGATAATCAATGAAGATACTCCTCAAAAGAAAATGAAAGTTTATATTTTTAAGAAAATGGAATATCTCAAAGAACTTGCTAACATTCATAGTGCACTTAAAGATGATTATCTGGAACATTATGCTTTTATCGAAAAAATACGAGAAAAAAATACTAGGGAAGAACTGTTTACAGTG
The DNA here is from genome assembly GCA_021108315.1 of Candidatus Cloacimonadota bacterium. GTDB lineage: Bacteria > Cloacimonadota > Cloacimonadia > Cloacimonadales > TCS61 > JAIORE01. The sequence continues at coordinate 8,370 of JAIORE010000282.1, read as the reverse complement.
CGTGAAATTTTGCAGGAAGGTGAAGATAAAGGTTTTTTTCAGATAAACGATATTGAACTTACTGCTTTTGCAATTGTTTCAGCTTTAAAAGGCTTGGAATTTCCTTGGTCAATAAATATCTCTTTTCCTGAAATAGAATCCAATATAGATAAACTTTTGGAAATACTTTTTAATGGAATTGTGAAGCGATGATATATTTTTTTAATAAGAATACGAACAAAAAACCATTATGGTCGAAAAATAAAGAGAGTGTAAATGAATAAAGAAAATTCAAATAATATAGGAATTGCAGGAACCGGTTTTTATATTCCCGAAAGAATCCTGACTAATTTTGATTTAGAAAAGATTGTTGATACAACCGATGAATGGATAAGAACCAGAACCGGTATTGAGGAAAGACGAACAGCAAGTGATGAAGAAGCAACTTCTGATTTAGCAGCGAAAGCAGGGGAAAAAGCACTAAAAGACGCAGATATTAATCCCAAAGAAATTGATTTATTGATAATCGCAACCCATTTTCCAGATCATCACTTTCCTTCAACTGCCTGCATCACACAACATAAACTCGGTATGAAAAATGCTGTTTGCTTTGATTTATCCGCTGCTTGTACCGGTTCAATTTATTCTCTTTATGTTGCAGAATCTCTTATGAAAAACAGTAATTATAAAACTGCGATGATTATTGGGACTGAAATCTTTTCCCGAACAGTTGATTGGCAAGATAGAAATACTTGTATTTTATTTGGTGATGGAGCTGGAGCAATTATCCTCAAGAAAGGTCAAAAAGAAAAAAGCATAATTTCATTCGATTTTGGTTCTGATGGTTCGAATGCTGATTTGATTAAAATACCTGCAGGTGGCTCTCGACTTCCACCCACAATTAATACCATCAGAAATAAGCAACATTATATACAAATGGAAGGAAAAAAAGTCTATCGATTTGCAAAAAAGATGATGGTGCATTCTGTAAATAAGGCTTTAGAAAAAGCAGAATTATCAAGAAAGGATATTGATCTTCTTATTCCGCATCAAGCAAATATTCGCATTTTAAAAGCTGTTGCAAAAAAATTACATCTGCCATTAGAAAAAATAATGATAAATCTGCAAAAATATGGAAATACTTCGGCAGCTTCAATTCCAATTGCGTTAGATGAAGCTATATCAGAAGGAAAAATCAAAGAAGGAGATATTGTCGTTTTAACGGCTTTTGGAGCAGGTTTAACTTGGGGAGAAATTGTAATTCGGTGGTAAAAATGAAAATTATAATCTACATCATATTTTTAATGGGAATTTTCCTTATTAGTTGCACCCAAAAAAACTTTGTTTCCGTACCAGATAGCTATAATGATCAAGGTAGAGAATTGATTTATGCTTCAGAGCGGGTTGAAGGTAAACATTATTGCGGTACATTTTTGAAATTTTCTCCTGACATAGATTTTCAAGCTGCAATAGATAACGCTATTGAAAAAGGTCAGAATAAATTCGGTGAAGAATATGTTGCTCTTGCAGATATTATCGCTTGGTATGAAAAAACAAATTATATAGTTTATTCAACATATTCAGCAAAAGTTACAGGATTTCCAGCTCGATTTGCTAATGACAAATGTTGCTCATCAGATTTTTCACGAGAAAATTATCCAATGATATTTAATGATAAACCTGTTTATTACCAAAGCTCAACAGGTATAAAAAATAATTTTAATGATTTTGAATATACAATAAAAAATAAAAATGAATAAACGTAGGAGAAAAAAAGTATGAAAAAAATAGCAGAACTGGTAATAAAGTTTCGCATAGTGGTGATTGTCGGAACAATTTTATTAACACTTTTCTTCGGGTATCATTTGAAAAATATGAAAATAAATCCTGATATTGTGAGTTATTTTCCGAAAAGTGATCCTGTAGTAAAGTTGTTCAATTATATCGGAGAGGAATATGGTGGTAATCAAATTGCAATCGTGGCAATTGAATCGGATGAAATATTTCAAAAAGAGATTATTCAAAATATTCAGGAAATCACCTCAGATATCCAAATGCTTGATGGTGTTTCTTATGTAACCAGCTTAACAAATGTGCTCAATATTAAAGACGATGAATTTGGTGGTATAGAAATCGGAAAGCTCATAGATGAATATGAATTGCCGGAAACACTGGAAGAGCTTAAAAAAATAAAAGATTATACATTTTCCAAAGATATGTATAAAGGACGATTGATTTCTGAGGATTCCAAAACGTCTTTAATTGTTTGTAGATTGGATGTAGAAGCGAATAAAATAAAAACAGCACGTGAAATAAAGGAAATTATAAATAAGAAAAATATAAAAGCCCAAGCTCTTTATGGTGGTATTCCATTTCAATTAATAGATTTAAGCAGTATTATGCTCAATGATATAAATGTTTTGATTCCCATAATATTTCTTATAATAATGTTTGCTTTATATTTTAGTTTTCGTTCATTTAGAGGTGTTATTCTGCCAATTGTTTCTGTAGCTTTCAGTACAACTTGGACTTTAGGAGTGATGAGTCTTCTTAATGTTCCTCTAACTGTAATTTCTAATATAATTCCGGTCATTTTGATGGCTGTGGGAAGTGCTTACAGCATTCACGTAATAAACAAATTTAATGAAACTGTTGTTTCAAATTCAAATAGAATTAATGAATCCAAAAAAGCTCTCGGAGAGATCTTTATTCCTGTTTTTCTAACTGCTATAACAACTATGATAGGTTTTGCGGCTTTCGTTTTTGGTGCATATTTATCAATGATTAGAGATTTTGGAATTTTTTCCGGATTGGGTGTATTTTTCGCATTAGTAGTTTCAATCACTTTTGTTCCCGCTGTCCTTTCATTATTACCGATAAAAAAAACATCTACTCATAAGGAAACGAATAAGAAAAAAGGTATCGTTTTGTTTATGGATAAAATCGGTTATTTCGTTCTAAACAATGAAAAAGCTATAATCATCGGAGGTATTTTATTTCTCATTATCAGTATTTTAGGAATCCCCAAAATAATAAGAAGTGTTGATATGCTGGATTATTTCAAAAAAGGAACAAATATTCGTTTAACCGAAAGAATGATGGAGCACAAATTTGGCGGTTCAATTCCTATTCAAATTCTGGTAAAAGGTGATATTCAAGACCCAGTTGTTTTGAGTGAAATGAAAAAATTTGAAGATTTTTTGGATGGACAAGGTGATGTCAAAAATCCTCAATCTGTTGCTGATTTAATCGAAGAGATGAACGATGTTATGGGTGATGGGAAATCTATTCCCGATAGCAAAGAGAAAATTACCAATCTCTGGTTTCTTTTAGAAGGTGAAGATATTATGAGCCAATTGGTTAATTCAGATTACACAGAAGCGATAATTCAGGCAACCATCATTTCTATTGATACAAAGCGTATGGAGCAATTAGTAAATGATATTAAGATTTATTTAGAAAAAATGGATAATCCTGATTTTACTTTTACTCAAACCGGTATGCATTTAATCTATAATAAGTTAGATGACAGTATGATGAAAAGTCAGGTGCAAAGCCTTATCATTGCTTTAGTTTTAATATTTCTTATTATGACTTTCCAAATGCATTCAGTTAGTGGTGGTTTAATGGGTTTAATTCCAATATTTTTTACTCTGGCAAGTATTTTTGGAGTAATGGGATATTTCAAAATTCCTCTTGATATTGCAACTGTTCTTGTTGGTAGCATTTCAATTGGAATTGGAATAGATTATTCAATTCATTTTATAAGTCGTTTCAAAAAGGAATTTCTACAAAGCCATAATGAATTTGAAGCATTGAGTAAAACCTTGGAAACAACCGGTAGAGCGATTCTAATCAATGTTATTACCGTAATGTTGGGTTTCCTTGTGCTAATTTTCGCAAATCTTATTCCATTACAACGTTTTGGAATTTTGGTAGCAATAACAATGATTGGCTCAGGAATTGGAGCAATAACACTGTTGCCGGCAGTTATTCTTATTACCAAAGCTAAATTTGTAGGTGATTGGTCGAGTTTGAAAAATGGAATTTTAGACAAAACCAGTTCGGTTATACAAAAAGCAAAATCGAAAAAAGGAATTACAAAGTGATTAAAAAAATAGGACTCTGTTTAGGCAGTGGTAGTGTAAAAGGATTATCTCATATCGGAGTGATAAAATTTTTAGAAGAAAGGGATATAAAAATTGATTTTATCACCGGTTCAAGTATTGGAGCTATGATTGGAGGTGCTTACGCCAGTGGTTTAAGCATCAAAGAAATTGAAGATATTGCCTTGGAAACTAACCTAACTTCCACAGCAAAACTTTTTTCACCAGGATTTGGGAAATCAGGACTATTTTCAGGTTCAAAAGTTCAGGAATTTTTGGCTTCAAAGTTAGGTAACAAACATATAGAAAATTTTAAAATCCCTTTTATAGCAGTAGCAACCGATATAATCACAGGACAGGAGATTCATTTCAAAAAAGGTAATCTCGTAGAAGCAATTCGTGCCAGTATTTCAATTCCAATTATTTTTCAACCGGTAATCCTGAATAATATTGTTCTTGTTGACGGTGGTCTTGTCAATCCTGTTCCAATTAATGTAGTTCGTGAAATGGGAGCGAATTACATTATTGCTGTTGACATTATATCATCAAAAAATGATCCAATTTTAAAATCCAATAAAAAGTTCGATACTAAAAGAGAATTGGATGAACCTTTCAAAATTATCTCTGCCTTTCAAGATAAACTTGAAGACTTGATAATAGATCATAAATGGATTAGGAATTTCATCAAACACAAAGAGAAAGAAGATTTACCTGATATGAAAAAAATATTTAATCAATCGGTTCGAATCTCTCAGGAAAGATTAATCAAACTTTCTCTCGAATTGTACAAACCGGATGTATTGATTGAACCAGAAGTAGGAAATATTAATATATTCGATTTTTATAAAGCAGAAGAAATAATCGAAAAAGGATATAAAGCTGCCGAAGTAGCTTTTTCAGAAAAATAAAAAACAAGGAGACAAAGATGAAAAAAATTATTATCAGAACATTAGCCTTATTACTTGTAAGTATAAGTTTTACTACAGTTTGGGCAGGAGAAACACAACTTAATGCCAACCAAATTCTACAAAAAGTAGACGATGTAATCAATGCGCCCAAAGACCAAGATTTAAAAGTTAAACTAATTTTAACTGATAAAAAAGGAAAGGAAAAAATCCGTGAAATGAGTATGCTCCAAATCGGGAGTGATAAAAGATTGGTCAAATTTCTCTCACCGGCAGCCCAAAAGGGAATCGCTTTTCTATCTCTACCGGATGATGTGATGTATCTATATTTACCAGCTTTCAAAAAAATTAGAAGAATTGCTTCACACGTAAAAAATACAAAATTTGCCGGAACAGATTTTACTTATGAAGATATGGAAGCAGTTCGATATTCCGACAAATATATTCCTGAATTTGTAAAAGAAGAGGGGGAACATTTTATTCTGCATTTAACCCCGAAAGAAGGTGTTAAAACAGATTACTCAAAATTGATTATGTGGATTAGAACTGATAATTTCTATTTAGAAAAGATGGAACATTACAACAAAGGGAACAAACTTTTTAAAATAATGATTAGAGATAAAATTGAAAAAGTTGATGGATATTGGATTGCCAAAGAGACAGAAATGAATGATTTGAAAGCAAAACATAAAACAAAAATGATTATTGAAGAAGTTAAATTGGATTCTAGTATTCCTGCTAAAATTTTTACAAAAAGAAATCTCGAAAAGTAATAGGGGAGATTGGAAATGAAAATAATTAATCTAATAATGCTGATAGCAATCCTGATAATTTCAGGTTTTTCGCTTTTATATGCAGAATCTGGAATAAATTTTAGTGGATATTTCCAAACAGATAATCGGGCACTATTAAAAGGTGATCATACTTTTTCTTGGCACGAATACAGGTTAGATTTACAATTAGAAGCAAATCCTTCTGAAAATACTCATTTTTATTCTGAATTTTGGTTTAGAACAATTGGAAATTCAAAAATTCAGAAAAGTTCCGATTTATCTGATAATGAAACAATAGCTTTTTCAAATCTTTATCTCAAAGAAGCCTATCTTGATATTTACGGTTTCCTTTTGAAAGATCTTGATATCAGACTTGGAAGGCAACGCATTACTTGGGGAACTGCTGATAAATTGAATCCAACTGATAACCTAAATTCATATGATTTAGAAGATATGTGGGATTTTGGAAGACATTTAAGCTCTGATGGATTGAAAGCAACATATTATCTCGGTGATTATGAATTGTCTGCTGTTTATATTCCTAAATTTGCTCCGGCAGTATTGCCTGGTGGAGAATGGGCAACTGCTTTATCTCCCTCTTTTGATTTACCAGATGGATTAATGTTAAGAAATTATTCTGATAAAATCATTATGCCAGAGAATAATCTAAAAGAAAATTCAATTATCGGAACTAAATTTTCAGGAATTTTTTTTAATTATGATTTATCTACAAGTTATGTTTATGGAATAGATGATCTTCCCTTAATAAATAAAGCTAAATTCTCGCCTGTAGATGCATTTGGTACTATTGATATTTCAGCAGAAATGATTTACCCAAAAATGCAAATTGTCGGGTTTGATCTCGCTGGAGCTTTGGGAAATATTGGTATTTGGGCTGAATCAGCAATCTATTTCCCAGAAAAAATTATGCTTTCCACAGATTTATCTGAGTTAGGAATGGGAATTCAAGAATCCATTGCTCTTGATGATGAACCTTATATCAAATATGTTTTTGGTGGAGATTATACTTTCACAAACGGTATTTATGTAAATGCTCAATATCTTCACGGTTTTATCCACGAAAGAGGAAATGACAATTTAGAGGATTATCTGATGTTTGGTTTAGAGAAAAAATTCTTTGAAGACAAAATAAAAATTATGCCTTTAAATGGTGGTTTGGAAATAAAAGATTTTGATGATTTCAAAGAAAATTATGCAGTTATTTTTATGCCTGAAATTACGTATTATCCTTATGATAATATTGAATTACTTTTAGGTGCACATATTATATATGGCACAGAATCATCTACTTTTGGAAAAATGAATGATAGCGATGATATTTATGTCAAAGCAAAAGTAAGCTTTTAAAGGCTTAACTATTATAATTCAATTTTATATATGAATTTTAAAAAAGGAGATAAACTTTTGCACTACGAATATTTTAACTCAATTATTAAGATGTTAGTTTATGCTATTATTTTAGTGAGTATTTTCGGCATTCTACATATTGATGCAAATCAAGAAGGTAAAATATTTAATGAAAATTCACCGACAGAATGGTCTCAAATAATCTTAATTTTTCTTACAGCTGTTACCTTATATAAATCGGGAAAGATTGATAAAAGAAATTCATCATTAATGAGATTATTTATTGGGATACTATTCATTTTTTGTATTCGAGAATTTGATGGTTTTTTAGACAAATATGTTTTTGATGGTGCTTGGCAGATTTTTGTATTAACTATACTTTTTCTGCTAACTTTATTTTTTTATAAGAATAGAAATGCTATCGTAAAATCAATAAATGAATTTGTTAAACATCGCAGTTTTGGAATTATGCAGAGTGGATTTCTAATTCTTATGGTCTTTTCTCGTTTATTTGGTCAAAAGGTTTTCTGGCATTCTGTTATGCAAGAAGCTTATCTTCGTTCTGTGAAAAATGTTGCAGAAGAAAGTTTGGAACTTCTCGGATATTCTCTGATTTTTATGGGTTCCATTGAGTTTTTACTATCAAGATATAATAAGAAGATGTCGATGGATTGAGTATATTTTAAACACACCTCTTGCTTAATTCATCGTTCATCTTCAAAGAATAATCAAAAAATGAACCAGATTGTATGCTGGAATTGTTGAAAAAATATGGTTATCATTTCCAATCATACAATATTTAGAGAAGTGATAAATCATATTTTTATTCACCTTCCTGTATTGATGGTGTAATTGCTTATGTTGTCAGTGCAAAAGTTTCTATGGTGGCTGGTGATCCTGTATATAATTCAGGTGATATTCACTCGTTTGTTACTGAATTCTGAATGTTCTGTAAAGGACGAAAATTGTTGTGTTATTTTCAGTCTATCACAGAGCGTTGCAAAGATATTCTAAAAAAAATAAATTTCAGGAGATAACTTTTGAGAATTTTATACAGAATTTTGACATTAAATGTAAATTCATTCTCCAAGATTATTGGAAACCTAAAGATAATTCATCCGGAGAGATTAAGAGATATTGAAGGTTGTATTATTGCCCCCAACCATATTAAAGCCTGTGATGCGCCTTTTATTATGAGTATCTTTCAAAAAGAGATGTATTTAATTGCCAAAAAAGAAC
>JAIORE010000240.1 GCA_021108315.1 Candidatus Cloacimonadota bacterium | reverse complement strand
TTTTATAGATTTATGCCTTTATTTTTAGGGGTTTTAGATAATGCGAAACTTGAGTTATATTATTCTAACCCCAAAATCCGTTATAAACAGAAAAATTTCAACCGGTTTACCGGTTTCTGAAATTTTACCCAATTATGCAGAACTCATTCTTATAAATTTACCAAAAAGTGTAGTTGTGTAACTCTTTGTAGAAATGGGTTATATTGGAATGAGAATCACTTAGTCTTAGGTACAAAACTACCACTTTACATTTTCTCTCAAGTATTATTTTAAAAAAAAAATTAAATCATTTTGTCACTATAAATTTTAAATATAGATAAGTTGGGAACTTTTCAGGTTCAAAAAGTAATTGAAAAATTAGCAAATAATGAGAAAAAATAAAAAAAAGCCTGTATTTCACAGGCTTATAAATCACAATTCTATCGTTTAATAGTCTCTAACTACTCTCTTTCGTTAAACGTTTCATATTTTGTAAAATCACTTTTTGTATACTATGAAAACGAGGATGGTAATCTTTTGCATTTTCTATCGAATAGATATAATCTGCAAGTGTTTCTAAGGTAAATTCTTTTTTAACCTGTTTCATATCCAAATAATCTTTAACAGCATTTTTCCAATATTTCGAATTATCTTGAGATTTATCAATTAAATCAATATCTGCAAAGAAACGAAGAATTTTTGGAAAAATATCTGATTTTAGAGGATTATGAAATTCTGTGATTCTACCATCATTTGCAATTGCCGAACCTTCAATTTCTGTGTAAGGAGCCTGAGGAAAGATTACATTTGAGGAATCATTTGCATCAAAATGAGTATTCACAGACACAACAAAATCAGATTTCTTTATCCATTTCAATTGTTCCTGAGTTGGTAATTCACCATATAAAATCGCAAAATCTGATTTTAGAGAATTTGCTGAACCAATTCCCATTTTCAATAATCCACGAGAATTATTAAACTGAGATGTTGGTAAAACTCCCGAACCATCTTTAAAATCACATACAGTAGTTGCTAACCACCAAATATTCCAGATAATTTCTTCGCTTACTTTTTCATTATCATATATAAATAGTGTTTTTGAGGGAATTTCCAGTTCAATTTGTTCTGTTATTACATTTTTTATTTCTGGATGATTATTTTTACTTGTTTCACTATCCTCTTCTTCATAATAAGATTCAATTATTTTTTCCAAAATCGCCAGAATTGATTCAGTATCAAAAAGTTCATCTGAAAATTGATTGAACGAACTTGAATCCTGAGTAATTACAATTAGTTTTTTTCCTTTTCTTTGCTCAGATCGGATCAAATTCCTTAACACTCCGCTGATAGAACCAACTACAACAATAGTTTCTGCTTTCTGCAAATCTTCATAAGTTTTATTCATCATATTTGATAAGAGAACCGGTTCTAAGAAGTTTTTTTCATAAGTTAGTGATGAAATTTGAGCACCAATCTTTTCTGCAATTGCCTTCATTAAAAGAATCTCTTCATTAGTAGAAGATGGTGAAACATATATTTTTTTTGAATTTGCTTTTTTAATATTTTCAATGATAACATTGGAGGCATCTGAATATGATTTCAATTTTATCCAAGGTGATTCTTTGCTTTTCCATTCATTTTCCTTATCTCTTCTGATATAAGCATTTAGAACTCTTTCGGAATCATAATATCCTTGCCAGCCAAATCTTCCGTCAAAGCAAAGGTTCCGATCATTAAAACCAATTTCTGAAGGGGTCGTAATTGTCGTAATATCTCCTGATTGGATATTTACTTCAATCTTACATCCCGTTCCACACAGACCACAATTTTGAACTGTCTTTTCTGTTACATCAGGATTTAGCTTAACATTTCTATTTTTAGGTACCAAAGCTCCCACAGGACACACTTCGATACATTTCCCACAGGATTCACAAGCTGTGTTCATCAAGCTTTCATCAAATTCAGGAGCGACATAACTCACAAATCCACGGAATATATATCCCAAAACTCCCGGACCTTGAACTTCTGCACAAATTCTTACACAACGACCGCATTTGATACATTTGTTGGCATCTCTAAATATGAATGGATGTGTATCATCAATCGGATGTTTGTTTTTTTCTCCGATGAATATTCCGTAGCATATTTTCTCAAATCGCAAGTAGTATTTACCTGACATCCGCATTCAAGGCATCTTTCCGCTTCACTTCTGGCATTTTTTTCTTTGAAGCCGGTTTCAACTTCTTCAAAATTCGATGATCTTTTTTTTGCATCAAGTTCTGGCATTTTATAACGTAATATTTTTTTATAATCTTCGTATTCTTTGGGGTCTACTTCTTTTAGTTTCTTTTCTTTTTTGGAATCAAATAATTTTTCCAGAGAGAGTATTGATTTTCCAGAAAGATAACGATCAATGCTTTCTGCTGCCAATCTACCATCAGCAATTGCTTCGATAGCTGTTGCAGGTCCACGTCGAAAATCTCCTCCGGCAAATACTTTATCCATTCCACAAAACATCGTTTCTTCGTCTGCAACTGCGGTAGACCAACGTGTTAATGGAAATTCCTGTTCGTCCATTTTATTTTTATCTTCTAATAAGAAATCAATATCTGGAGATTGAGAAATTGCGGGAATTATACTGGTAAAAGTCTCTTCAAAAAATTCTCCGGTAGGTTGTGGTCGTCTTCGTCCACTTTCGTCCGGTTCTCCAAGTTTCATTTTTTCTAATTTTACATTCAAATTTCTACCATCTTCTGTAAAAATTGCAACCGGATTGGTAAGGAATAAAAACTTAATTCCTTCGTGTTCCGCAGCATCTACTTCATAAGCTTCTGCTGGCATCTCTTTTCGAGTTCTACGATAGACAAGTGTAACTTTCGCACCAAGCCTTTTAGCTGTTCTTGCACAATCAATAGCTGTATTTCCACCTCCGACAACTGCAACTCTTTTACCAATTCTCTGTTTTTTTCCTAAAGTATGATTCTTTAAAAAATCTACTCCGAGAAACAAAGTTTTAATCTTTTCAGTATCAAAATCTTTCAAACGAAGCGGAACAGCTTTCTGTGCACCAATAGCAAGATAAATAGCATCATAGTTTTTATGAAGTTCTTGCAACGTAATATTTTTTCCCACTTTTTTCTTAGTAAAAATTTTCATACCGTTCTTGCACATTAATTTTATCTCTTTATCCAGAATTACATTTGGTAAACGATATTCTGGAATACCATATCTTAGCCAACCACCCGCTTTGGGAGCTGCTTCATAAACATCAGCATCATATCCATTATTTGTAAGATAAAAACCACAAGTAAGTCCTGATGGTCCACCACCAATTATGGCAATTTTCTTATTCTTTTTTTCTTTTTTGGAAGGAATATAACTCCAATCATCGGTTAGATCAAAATCGGCAGCGTATCTTTTGAGTTGTCGAATTGCAATAGGTTCATCAACAATAGTTCTACGGCATTCTTCTTCACAAAAAGCCGGACAAACACGTCCTATAGATAAAGGCATAGGTAAAGTCTCTTTTATCACTTTTATAGCTTCGCGATAATTTCCATTGGCAATATGAGACAGATAAGTTTGAATATCCACATTATCCGGACAAGCAACTCTACAAGGAGCTTCACAATCTGCATAATGATCTGAAAGCAATAGCTCCAATGCCATTTTCCGAGCAGATTTCACATCATCGGTTTCAGTAAAAACTTCCATTCCATCGGTAACATTTGTTCCACAAGCTGTTACAAAGCCACGTCTTCCTTTTACTTCTACAGCACAAACCCAGCAAGAGCCAAAAGGATTCAGTTCTTTATCGTGACACAAAGTCGGAATATGAAGTCCATTTCTCTCTGCTACCTGTAATATTGTTTCTCCAGTTTCTGCCGAAAATTCTTTATCATTTAATTTTATTTTTATCATCCAGATTACTCCTTAGTCACTTGATTCTATATTTTATTCTAACATTTCTCACTTCAAATTCAATTTTTCAAACTCACCCTCAATCCCTCTCTTTATCTAAAGCGAGGGATGACTTCAACTTTTTTTCTTCTTGCTATTCTTATGTTCCTTCTCTTGATATTAAGAGAAGGACAGCAGGATGAGTTCATTGAGGAAAATAAACAAATTATCATAGTTTATAAAAAAATCTAACCACAGAGAGCACTAAGTTAAATATTCAATGTTAAATGTTAAATATTAAATATTAAATTTTATGATTTACTTATTGCGTCAAATTTGCATACATCAAAACAGATTCCACATTTTATACAAGCATCCTGATCAATCAAATGTATTTCTTTCACTTTTCCTGAAATTGCTTTTGTAGGGCACTTACGGGCACAAGCAGTACAACCTATACATTTATCTTCTATCACTTCATATTTGATAAGCGGTTTGCAAACCCCTGCAACACACTTTTTATCTACAATATGAGCAACATATTCATCTCTGAAATATTTCAAAGTTGTAAGAACAGGATTGGGAGCTGTTTGTCCTAAACCACACAAAGATCCTTTTATGATATTCTTGGAAAGCGTTTCAAGTTTTTCCAAATCTTCCATTTCACCTTTTCCTTCGGTAATCTTGGTGAGAATTTCTAACATTCGTTTGGTTCCAACTCTACAAAATGTACATTTTCCACAAGATTCATTCTGAGTAAAATTCAGAAAAAATCTGGCAATGTCAACCATACAAGTGGAAGTATCCATCACGACCATTCCACCGGAACCCATAATAGCACCGGTTTTTGTAATAGAATCGTAATCAATTGTAGTATCTAAAAGTTTAGCTGGAATGCATCCACCGGAAGGACCACCCATTTGAACGGCTTTGAAAGGTCTTTCAGTTTTCATTCCTCCACCGACTTTGTAGATCACATCTCGAATTGGCATTCCCATAGGAACTTCGATTAAACCACTATTTCTAATCATTCCGGCAAGAGCAAAAACCTTTGTTCCTTTACTTTTCTCAGTACCATATTTTGCATAACTCGCTGCTCCATTCAGAATAATCCAGGCAATATTCGCGAAAGTTTCCACATTATTTATATTTGTAGGTTTTCCCCAAAGACCCGATTGAGCTGGAAATGGTGGTCTGATGCGTGGCATTCCACGTTCACCTTCGATAGAAGCCATCAAAGCTGTTTCTTCACCGCAAACAAATGCACCTGCTCCTTCTTTGATATGCAATTCAAAATTAAATTCAGTACCGTGAATGTTTTCTCCAAGAAGATTTTTTTCTTCAGCAGCTTCAATTGCAATCCTAAGATGTTTAATTGCCATTGGATATTCCGCACGACAATAGATGTAACCTTCGTCTGCTCCAATAGCATAAGCACCGATTATCATTCCTTCGATAATGCTATGAGGATCACCTTCCAAAACACTACGATCCATAAATGCACCGGGATCACCTTCATCAGCATTACAAATTATATATTTCTTTTTATTATTTTCGTTATAGGCAAATTGCCATTTGAGTCCGGTAGGAAATCCCGCTCCACCTCGACCTCTCAATCCAGATTCTTTAATCTCATCAATAATTTCGGTACGATTCATATTTTTTAGAGATTTTTCCAAAGCTTTGTAGCCATCTACTTTTAGATAATCATCAATTGATACCGGATCTATCTTTCCGCAATTCCTTAAGACAATACGAGTTTGGGAATTGTATGTGTCATTTTCTTCTGCTTCACAATCTTTAGCAATAATCGCTTTGGCAGTATTAGGAGTTCCCGTCAAAAATTTCTCAATTAATTCTGGAACTTCTTCAGGAGTTATGCGACCATAAATGATTGGAGCAAATTTCTCAGATGATATTTCTACAATCGGTTCTGCAAAACACATTCCGATACAAGCAGTTTTTTTTAGGTCAGCTGCAATTTTTTCTTTATGTAAATAATTTTCTATAGCAGTATATACATCTCTAGCTCCAGCTGCTAAACCACAACTTGCCAGACCAACTTTTATTTCTAAACTCAAATTGTCCTCCTTAATCGGATTTCTTCAATACTTAAAACTTGTTACGAAGTTTTTTTTCGTAATATACCATTTTACATTCCCAAGACAAACTTGGGAATGAGAGATTTAATCATATTTCTTCAATATTTTTGCGATAGATTCGGAAGTTAGTTTTCCAAATGTATCCTCATCAACCATAATCACCGGAGCAAGGCTACAACAACCAAGGCAAGCAACTTCCATTAAAGTAAATTTCCCGTCTGTAGTAGTATCTTCGTCTGAATTTGCAAAAGTTAAATTGTTTCTGAGTGAATCCATAATTGAATTTGCATTTGAAACGTGGCAGGCAGTCCCTTTGCAAATCCTGATTATGTGTTCTCCTTGAGGTTTTAGACGAAACATAGAATAAAATGTAGCTACTCCGTATATTTCCGCTAATTTGATTCCGGTTCTCTTTGCTACAAAGCTCATAGTTTCTTTGGATAAATACCTTTCAATATCCTGAATTTCTTGAAGAAGTGGTATTAGTATTCCTTTTTTTCCAATGAACTTATCAATAACATAGTTAATTTCTTTTTGTATATTTGTCATTTTTTATTCCCCTTATCTGATATTTTTTAGAAGAATCATTTTACCTAAACCTTATTTATTCAATAAAACTACTTAAATATTTTTATTTAGGTATTATTTGAACGGAAATTTTTTTAATAAGAATGTGATGTCAATAGAATTTTTTTGGAAATTGAAAAAACTGAAAAAATTTCAGATATAAAAAGTTAGTTGACAAATAATTAGCCTCCGTACTATTTGTCAACTAACTAAATATTGAGCATTAGATTTGAGAAATAAATAATTGAAAAAAGTTCCAAGTCTTGTTATCCAGCTCCAGATAGAGAACACAATAAACTTAGAAGCCCCTGCTTTGGTTTGCTTCTCACTAAGTAGAACTTAGCAATGAGTTCAAAAAAGAAATAGTTGTAATTAAGGAGTATTTATGCAGCATTACAAAATTAAGCTTCCCACAAAAGATCAAATGGAAAATATTTATAAAGAGTTTCCTGATGTGAATTTTAAAAATAGTCATCTGTTATTTAAATTGGTGATGGTTTCCCATAAAATGTTTGGGGCAATGGAAAAACACTTTGCGAGATACAACCTGACAAAAGGTAAATTTCAAGTTTTGATGTTTTTGTTCAATGAAAAAAAGAAAAAAAATGTGGTGCTTTCCGATATTGCTAAGAAAATTTATGTTTCCAAAAGCACAATTACCGGACTTACGGATGGTTTGGAAAATTTGGATTATGTAGAACGTTACACCGATCCGAAAAAAGATAGAAGAAAAGTGTTTATCAGGATTACCGAAAAGGGAATCAAATTTATCAGAGAGATTTTTCCTGATCACATTCACAATATTTCCACCCTACTTTCCACATTTGATGAAGAAGAGAAAATAATATTCAATACACTATTGAACAAAATTGATAATCAATTACAAAATATAAATTTTGAAAAATTTGAGTTTTCGGAGGAGAAATGAACAAGAAAAAAGTCATAACACCAATAATTATTTTACTCGCAGGAATTGTTATCGTAGTAGGATTATCTGCTTTTAAAAAGAAACCAAAACAGGTAAAAAAAAGAGTAAATCTTCCTCTTGTGGAAGTAAAATCATTTGTATCCGAGACCAAATCTATATCGGTGAAAGGCAATGGAACTGTTTTGCCGAATAGGTCAGTCAGTATTGTTCCGCAAATTTCTGGAAAGATAATCGAAGTTTCTGCTTCAATGACCAATGGTGGAAAATTCAAAAAAGGCGATCTATTATTCAAAATTGATCCCAAAGATTATGAACTACGCTTGAAAAGTGCGAAAGCTCTGGTTCTACAACAGGAAATGATGTTTCTTACTGAAAAGCGAAATTACGAAGTTGCCCAAATGGAATGGGAAGAATATGCGAGAACAAATCCCGATGCGAATCCAAATGAACTCACCTTGCGAAAACCACAATTGAATATTGCCGAAGCTAATTTTGAATCGGCAAAAGCAAATCTGGGATTGGCAGAACTGAATCTTGAAAGAACAGAGATAAAAGCTCCTTTCGATGGAATCGTGATGAAACAACTATCTGATGTGGGACAATATGTTGCACCCGGAGCTACGATTGCTCAAATTTATGGAATAAATAAAGCCATTATCACTGTTCCTGTAAAAAATTCAGAACTCAAATGGCTGAATTCAAATTTTAAAGGAGAAGCAAAAATAACAGCAGAATTTGCCGGAGAACAAAATACTTGGTTTGGTAAACTCGTTCGTAAAGAAGCTTCTCTTGATTTGGGAAGTAGGATGTCAAATTTAGTTGTTGAAATAAAAAATCCTCAGAATCTGGAAAATCCATTACCTTTTGGTCTTTTTGTTGAAGTGGAAATTTCCGGTAAAGAATTTGAAAACGTCATTACAATTCCACGGCATTTAATCAAGAATCAGAATG
Source organism: Candidatus Cloacimonadota bacterium (assembly GCA_021108315.1). Taxonomy (GTDB): domain Bacteria; phylum Cloacimonadota; class Cloacimonadia; order Cloacimonadales; family TCS61; genus JAIORE01. The sequence continues at coordinate 481 of JAIORE010000240.1, read as the reverse complement.
AAATACTTACAATTGAAGACAATAAAATTAGTTTCAAAAAAGTGAATATTATCAAATTCTCTGATGAAGATGTTTTGATAAATAGTGGTTTGGATGATACTAATCAGATTATTATCAGCCGATTGGATATTGCGACTCCCGGGATGAAAGTTAGAGTGAAAGAAAATAATGAATAACGAATAATGAATGATGAATAATGAAAAAATAATCCCTCTAACTCCCCTTCGTAAGGGGAGAACTGCTCCCTTCCCCTTACGAAGGGGAAGGGTTGGGGATGGGGTTAAAATGATTCGATAATTACGACCTGCAAAATAATTAAATACAGTTTCGTTTGATATGAAGATTTTTGATAAAGCTACATAACCTGTACATATCCATTTTAGAACTTATCCTGCTGTCCTTCTCTTAATTTCAAGAGAAGGTACATAAGAGAGCGCCAAGCTAAGCTGATACAATCAAGTTGGACAATCCAACCCAGACA
>JAIORE010000334.1 GCA_021108315.1 Candidatus Cloacimonadota bacterium | reverse complement strand
TGTGCAATATTACCAAAGCTATAGCAGCTAACTTATTGAAAAAGGTGGGATGAGATGTGAACAGTCTCCTCAGGAATTACAAAAGCTATTGCTCCTCCAAAATTTACGGGTGATTGGACTCAACTTGAAGAAGCTGCAGTTTTTATGATTGATTTCAAACTTACTTCGGGAACTTCACTTATATCAGATTATTTGATTAAAATTACTGGACCCGGCGGAGAAGCAATTATCCCAATGGATGAATCCATTGAAGAAGCATATTACAAATGGAAAACATTTTCCTTTCTGATCAGTGAAACAGTCTGGACGGTAAATTCCGGTTCTTGGAATGCAATCCTTAACAATATTGAGGAAGTTCGATTAATAACAGAATTTATTTCCGGTACAGAAGTTGTGCAGATGGATAACATCAAAATAAGTAATGAGTTACCTGTTGCGAGTTTCACAAACGATAAAGTTTACATCTGTCCAAGTGGAGAGATTCAATTTCAGGACACATCGCTTTATGCTCCTTTTGAATGGTTTTGGGATTTTGGTGATGGAAACACCAGTATGGATAAAAATCCACTTCATACTTATGAAAACTCGGGTTTTTATGATGTACAACTTTCAGTTACAAACTATTTTGGAAGTGATGTCGTGATAGTCGAGAATTTGATTGAAGTACAAAATTTATCTGGTCCAATTTTATTCTACGATGATTTTAATGATGATGATATTCACCCTGCTTGGAGTTTTATTAATGGTACTTGGAGTGAAACTTCCGGTGAAATGCGGCAAACTTCCAACGACTCAGGAACCGGTTGGTTAAATGGATGTTTTGCTCTTGCTGGTTGTTCTGCTTTTTCCGATTACGAAGTTTCTGTTGATTTTATGTCTACAGATAACGATGGAATCGGAGCAATATTTAATTATCAGGATGCTAGCAATTTCTATCTTTTTGTCTGGAGAGCACAGACAAATTACCGTGGTATTTTAAAATATGAGAATGGAGTTGAGACCGAACTGGCAAGTGATGCAACAGCTTATACATCAGGAACTTGGTATAATCTGATAATTACAGATATTGCAGGAAATATTTCCTGTTCAATTGATAATACCGAGATTTTTAATGTATCTGATAATACTTTTGTGATGGGAAAAGCAGGTCTATATTGCTGGGCAAATCAAAATAGTTATTGGGATAATTTTAGCATTACCAATGCTGTGTTTCTTGATTCACCTCAGAATGTTACTATCACTAGAAATGGAGATGAAATCAACATTACTTGGAATCCCGCTTTTGGTGCAACATCCTACAAAGTTTATTCTTCCAATGATCCGTATTCAGGATTTTTAGAAGATATAACGGGAACTTTTACGGATGAGAGCTGGAGTGCTCCTGCGACTGTAGAAAAGAAGTTTTATTATGTGAAGGCAGTGAATTAAAAGAGGAAAAAGGAAAAAGGAAAAAAGAAAATGGAGGAAAGTAAAATGAAAAAGAGCATTATCGTGATTATTTTAATCACACTAAGTTTAACTGTAAACGCCCAAACCGATTCAAGGAGCAGAAGTAAAAAACATTATGATTTTAACTTTTCAACTGACATACGCAGTAACAACGTTCCAAATCTTATCCCTTTTCAGGGAAGATTGACTGATGACAGCGGAAATGCTGTAAATGAAATCGTAAATATCACATTTTCTCTTTATGATGTGGAAACCGGAGGGTCTTCCTTGTGGAGTGAAACGCAATCTGTAAATATTACTGAAGGTTTATTCAACGTTACTTTGGGAAACATCACACCTATGAATGAAGATGATTTTAATTCTGCAAACAGATGGATAGCAATAGCGGTGGGAACAGACAGCGAAATGTCTCCCCGAACCCGAATTACAGCAGTTCCCTACGCTCTGCAATCGGGCACTTCCACACCGGATGCTGATTGGACAATTAGCGGAGATGATATTTATCACGAAACCGGGAAAGTAGGTATTGGAACCACTACACCGGATGAAAAACTTTCTGTTGTTGGTACTGTAAGGGCTTCTAAAGATACAGATGAAACAGAATATGTAGAAATTGTTCATGGTGGAAGTAATGCAGTTTTAAATTGGAATGGTGATGGTGATTTAAATTTTCGTTATGGAAATAGTACTTTAGCAACCTTAAAGCAGTCGGGCGATTTCAATATTCCTGCCACCCAAGGTTATCAAATTGGTGGTGACACTGTTCTACATAAAAATGGAGGATTCAGTATTTTTGTTGGAAAAAATAGCGGTCAAAATATTACAACAGGACAGGCTAATACTTTTGTTGGTCAGTATTCGGGAAATGCTAATACAGAAGGAGAATATAATACATTTCTGGGAATTAGATCAGGTGAATATAATACAATTGGCGATTACAATTGTTTTGTAGGAGGAGAAGCCGGGCAAAGAAATACAGATGGTTCAAATAATGTGTTTTTGGGTGTACTAAGTGGAGAACAGAATACAGATGGTTCAGACAATGTGTTTTTAGGTTATACGAGCGGAGAAAATCATACCACCGGTTCAAATAACACTTTTCTTGGCAACAGAGCAGGTAGAAATAACCTAACAGGCTCTGATAATGTCTTTATTGGTAAGGGTGCCGGAGCAAATGAAACAGACTCTGATAAACTTTATATTGCCAATAGCAATACAAGCAATCCATTGATCTGGGGAGATTTTGCTACCGGAGAATTGGAAATAAATGGTTCAGTAACAGCTACATCTTATACAGGTGATGGTTCAGGATTAACCAATCTTTCTCCTGATTCTGATTGGACAGTTAATGGTGATGATGTTTATCACGAAACCGGAAATGTGGGTATTGGAACTACCACACCCGGACAAAAACTTACTGTTATAGGACCTGTTCGTAGTGCAAATGAAACAGAAGAAACCAATTATGTTGAGGTAGATCATGGTGGAAGTAATGCCTATCTCAATTGGGAAGGAAATGGTAATTTGGAATTTCGTTATCAAAACAACACATTGGCATATTTAAAACAAAATGGTGATTTTAATATTCCCTTTACTCAAGGTTATCAAATCGGTGGTGAAACCGTGTTACATAAAAATGGAGGTTATAGTATTTTTGTAGGAAGAGATAGCGGACAAAATATTACCACTGGAGAAGGCAATATTTTTGTGGGGCAGAATTCTGGAAATGCCAATACAGAAGGTAATAATAACACATTATTGGGCACAGCTAGCGGAAATAATAACACAATCGGCTCCAACAATACTTATCTTGGACACCGAGCAGGAAGATATAACGAATCTGGCTCGGGAAATGTTTTTTTAGGAAAATCAGCAGGTGCGAATGAAACAGGTTCTGATAAATTGTATATAGAAAATTCAGATAATGCAAACCCGCTTATTTACGGTGATTTTGCAACCAACGAACTGAGAATAAACGGTACTCTTGAAGCCAACGGAGTTTCAATAAATGGCACAATAGCTTCTAACCAAACTTCTTATCAATGGTTCAGTGGATTATCATTGGTACTAAATTATTCCTATATATCAAATTCTCAGATTGATTTTTTGTCTCGTGGGTTGGGAACAACAAGAATTTATCGTACATCTGGTACTGGATCTTGTTGGGTTTCTTTGCCTTTGACTGGAATTGCTCAGAGTTATTATGGACAACAAGTTAAAATTAGTAAAGTCACTATTTATTATAAAGTCACATCAGGTGAATGTATTGACTTGACCTATGTCTATATGGGGGCTACTATAATTGGATCCTCATCTCAAGAATATACTTCTGAAGAATTGACAAGTTATGATATTACTTTTACAACACCCATTGATATCACTGATATGTTAAGCCTAGATATTAGGTCTAATCATTCAGTGGAAGGAGCTGCTCATTCCGTTACAATAGATAGAGTTAAAGTTGAACTGAGTTATTAAATAAAAAAATCAACGAACTGATTTATTTTACACAGGAGGAAAAATGAAATTAACATTGATTTCTACAATAGCTTTATTTTTGGTTTACTATTTATTTGCAGTAAATCCTGCCAGCGAAAATTACATATTACAGCAATCCAGCTTTTCATCTGGAGATGATCCGGCAAATCCACCGAGTTCTGCCAATTACATTCTTCAAGCAAGTGTTATCGGAACGATTTCCGGTAATGAAGCATCAAGCACAAATTACAATAATCTCCCCGGCTACTATCTCGGGGAACTTTTTGGTGAAATTTTACCTCCGGAAAATGTTACAATCTCTGTTGTTGGAACACAAGTTCTACTAAGTTGGGATACCGTTTCCAGCACAAATTCATACAAAGTTTTTTCTTCAAATGATCCTTATACAGGCTTTACTGAAGATTTAACCGGAACATTTGTTGATGAGAGCTGGAGTGCTCCTGCGACTGTAGAAAAGAAATTTTATTATGTGAAAGCTGTGAATTAGGAGATAGGAATTAGGGAGAAAGTCTCAACCTTGATAATTATGACTAAATGATAGGTTCTGATTAAGAATCATAATAATCAGAGAATTCAAATAAACCCCGTGAGATAGAAAGCAAATAAATCTTAATACTTTTTTCAGGTTTTATCTAACAGGGTAAATCAGAATTCAGACAAAGGATAGAAGAAATTACGAATGAAGAGTTAATACGGTGGAAGGAGTAATTCCATCTACTATAATAGTGATCGTTTCAGTAGCTGCTACTTCTCCCTGATATATATCGGAGCCAGTGTTGGAGCTACTTTCATATATTACATATTGCTTATATTTAGCGGGATTATCAGCGTAAATGATCTTTCCTGCCTTGCATACATTGAGCACTATCTCCCAGGTTGCATTCATCAATTCAATCCTTTGCTGGGTGATAGTTAGACGTTCCCCCTTATAATATTTCTGGGCGTTATTTGCATTCAACAATTTGTCGAATGTTGTCTTGATACCACTTATCGCAGCTTGATCAAAGCCTACTGCGATCAATTCTGTGCTATATTTCGTCGCAGTTGTATGCAGAACTGTGAGATACCGTTGCATTTCTACATGTGACTTACGTGCTTCCGCATAATCATTGTAACCAAATTCGTTGAGGACAGCCCTATTATCTTTGAAAGCATCTTCGAGAAAAAATCTCATTTTGCTGATAAATTCACGACTCTCCTCCATAGCTACGTTCACCTCTTCTGTTTTCTGAACCATAATATCAATGATCTGGTTATCCTGCGGTTCATCCTGAGCAATCGTAATTTGCCTTATGAAGTTATCAAGAAATGCCTAATCAAACTTCACTGCGAAGGCTTTGAAATCTACCAGATCATGCGTTTGACAGGAATGGATGTAATAAGCTTTCTCCAACATATACGCATCCGACATAAAATAGGTTCTTTTAATACTTGCTTTTGCCATAATTCTCTCCTTTGTTATTATATTTTTCTCAGCAATAAATTTATATTCATTAGCAATAGATTTTCATCAGTTAGTAATGAATTTTCCCTACTCAGTAATAGTTTTCCATCAATTAGTAATGAATTTTTCCTACTCAGTAATAGTTTTCTATTAATTAGTAATGCATTTTTATTACTTAGTAATAAATTTCCATCACTCAGTAATGAATTTCTACTATTCAATAATAGATTATTATTAATCAGCAATAGATCATCATTAGTCAGTAATTAATTTACTATTTTATATTATATTTCTGATAAAGGATTAAAAATCTCTGTTCTATTCTAATTAATCACTGATCAATATAATTATATTATTGAATCAGGGATATATATTTCATACAATTGATTATTGTTAATTGATTTTATTATTAAAGATAAAAGAATTTTAAAACTCATCCTACTGTCCTTTTCTTAAATCTAAGAGAAGGAACAGGCATAATTATGAATTTCAAATTACGAATTACAAATGAAGAACAAGACAAAAGTCATCCCTCTCGTTCTCATGCTCTGCGTTGGAATGCAATTTATGATGCTCTGCGTCAAATTCAAAGCTTATTATTCTTTGTTTGAACGCAAAGCATCCCGAAAGCATTCGGGACAGAAAGACAGTAAAATAAACTATTAGATTTTTTAGAAAGTTATAATTCATTGAATCAAGCATTAAAATAGAAGTGAGAAATGTTAGTTTTTAAGTAAACTTGACACAAACAAATCAAAACAATTTCATTTGATTATTAATAAATTAAGGAATCTGAAATGAAAAAGAAAGCAGTTCTAATCGTAGTTTTAGCAGTTAGTCTATCAGAGTTATGGGCAAATGTTCCTAACCTGGTAGACTACCAGGGAAGATTAACAGATGACAGTGAAAATCCTTTAGATGGAAGTTATTCCATCACCTTTTCAATCTAAGATGTCGATACAGGAGGAACCGCTTTCTGCTCTGATTCTTTTAAAGCAGCACTTGATAATGGTTATTTTACTGTCATATTAGGACAAACCGTTGAAATAAAGAATATGGTCTTTGATGGTAGTCCTAATATTTATAGGAATTAAGATTAAAAAATGATGTCTAACAAATAAAAAAAATCCAAAGGAGGAAAAGATGTTTAGACAAAACAAGAAAATTATCATTGTAGTACTGGTCGGTTTTTTACTGACAATCGGAATATTATTCGGTTCATTTTCAAACCAGTTTGAATTTCAGGGCAGATTAACAGACAACAATGGAAATCCAATAACCGGAACGAGAAACATTACTTTCCAAGTCTGTGATAGCGATACAATGGCAACTGTTTTATGGACTGAAACTCATTCTGTTCAAGTAAATAATGGTTTGTTTAAAGTTACGCTTGGTTCTGTGAATCCAATCTCTGATAATTTAGCATTTTCTGCACAAATGTCGTATCTCCGATTCGAGGTTGCAAATGATGGAGTGATGTCTCCCGTCGTACCAATAAACCCCGTACCCTATGCTTTAACCGATGACGATTGGGTAAAATCAGGAGATAATATGTGGTCAGCTATTTCAGGCAATGTAGGAATCGGGACAGAAACTCCGACCGCGAAGTTAGATATTAATGCGGGATATTCAAATGCTTTTTGTGCCTCGAGCGCAGTTACCTATCCTGAAGCGACAATTATAGCAAATAATACAGGAAGTGGTTCTGCCGGAAAATTTACCAATAATTCGGGAACTGAACCGACTATGACAGTGGAACAAAATGGTGCCGGAAATGCTTTAAATGTTACCGGTAAATTACAAGTGACCGGAACTGTTGAAGCAACATCATTTTCCGGTGACGGTTCTTCATTAACAGGAATTCCCGCAGATAACCTGGGAAATCATACTGCTACTCAAAACATTATTTTGAATGAAAAGCAGCTTTCTGGAGACGGAGATAATGAAGGTATTTATATTGATGTAGACGGAAATGTAGGAATCGGAACAACTTCAACATTAGCGAGATTAGAAGTTAAAGGAGGAAATGTTGATCCGGAAGATATCTCTTTTTATTGTGAGAATATCGGTAATAATAGTGCCGGGGTCTTTTTCAATAATTCTGCTACTAAACCTACTATTGAAGTATTAAATCATGGTTCTGGACCCGCCGCTTCTTTTAAAAGCAACGGAATCTATTGGGATGATAATACTTTAGAAGTAGAGCAAGAAGGTGCTGGATATGCTATTAAAACTTCTGGTAAATGTTGGTTTAGTACAACTTCACCTTCATCTGCGGTGTCAATTACTAATACTGGTGAAGGAGAAGGGCTATTTGTACAGAGTGATGAAAGTTATGCAGGATGTTTTTCGAATGGTCCATCTGCAACAGATCCATGTCTTACTGTAAACAACAACGGCAGCGGTTCTATTGCGGCTGAGTTTTGCGGTGGTGAAGTTCAAATTTGGGGTGATCTTGATGTAACCGGAACTCTTTCAAAAAGTGCTGGTTCATTTAAAATAGATCATCCTTTTGATCCTGCCAATAAATATTTGTATCATTCGTTTGTGGAATCACCCGATATGATGAATGTCTATAACGGAAATGTAATCCTTGATAATAAGGGAGAAGCCATCGTTGAACTTCCGTATTATTTTGAATCGATCAATATGGAGTTCAGGTATCAGCTTACTTGTATCGGAGGATTCTCACAGATTTATATTGCCGAGGAAATCAGGAATAATGAATTCAAAATTGCGGGTGGGAAATCAGGACTTAAAGTTTCTTGGCAGGTAACCGGAATTCGCAACGATCCTTATGCAAATGAACACAGAATTCAAGTGGAAGCAGATAAACCTGCTCACGAGAAAGGAAAATACTTGTATCCCGAATTGTACGGACAGAGCGAAGAAAAAGGTATGAATTATAAGAAGAAATTACAAATGATTGAAGCAATGAAGCAGAAATAGGAGGAAAAATGTTAAAAAAAGTTTTAATAATACTGTTAGTAATTGGGGCAGCAATGTTAGCAGCAGAAAACCCTTCCAGTGCAAATTACATATTACATCAGGGAAGCTTTGGTTCGGGAAGTAATCCGGCAAATCCCCCGACCTCTGCAAATTATATTTTAAAAGGCAGTATCATCGGTGTTATCTCCGGTGATGAAGCTTCAAGTACAAATTATAATATTCTTCCCTGATATTATCTCGGGGAAATAACAGGGGACATACTTCCACCTGAAAATGTATTAATCTCAGTTGCGGAAACAAATGTTCAACTTGCTTGGAATGTAGTAACAGGAGCAACTTCCTACAAAGTCTATTCTTCCAATGATCCTTATTCAGGATTTACAGAAGACACTACCGGAACTTTTGTCGGTGCGAGCTGGAATGCTCCGGTTTCTGAAGTAAAGAAATTTTATTATGTGAAAGCTGTTAATTGAGAAATTTAAATTTTATAGCATATCTTGTATAAGTAAATAAAAAAATTGGAATAAGTCCCATCTTTACCACCACATGTTATAACTGCCTGATATATAAAGGAATTCAAAATCATCATAGACGTAATTTAATTATA
>JAIORE010000418.1 GCA_021108315.1 Candidatus Cloacimonadota bacterium | reverse complement strand
TTGTAAGAAAAACTATAAAGAATGATTAATAGTGAGAGTGCAGTTGAACAGTCTCTAAAAAAAAATAAAATGAAACCACGAGCCGACCGTAGGGAGACCTGCAAAGCTCATTTACTCGAATTTTCACGAAAAAAGAAATATTGAAAAACAATAAATTGAATGAAATTTAAAAGATAGTGAAGTCACAAATATTCCAAGTAAAATTTTCAAAAAAAAATGCCTTGTTTTATCAACAAGGCAAAAAATCAGGTTAGAGTTTTTTAGAACATATAACCTAGCAAAATAGAAAATACTCTATTTTTTACATCTTCACTATCACTGCTATCATCAATAGATGAAAGACCAAGGTTATATCGTGCATCTATGCAGATTTTATTAATATTAATTCCACCACCAAAGATCAGGCCAAATTCCATCCCCTTAATATCTTCCAAATCATCACTTACATCATCATAATCATCGTATTCAACTTTGTGTGTAGAGCTTAGATTAATTCCTAAAGCTGGTCCAAAAAATAAATTTGGAGTTAAATTTCCTTCTATCGGAATGTTAAATTTGGCTAAAACTGGTAATTCAAGATAATTCAAAGAAATTGTGCTTACATATCCTTCTCCGTCATCCTTAGCACCTTTCATTGTATAAAACAGTTCAGGTTGAATAAATATCATATCAGTCATCTGAAAAATAGCAAAACCACCAATAATAAAGCCAAGTTTAGAATCAAAATTGATTTCAACATCATTACCATCAATCTTTGCAAAATTAAAACCTAATTTTACTCCTTTACCAACGATTCCATTCGCAAATAGCGAAGTTCCCAATAATACAATTAGTACAAACAAAAAAATACTTTTTTTCATTTTTTCCTCCTAATGAAATTTTGCACAAACAAAAATATACTGAATTAGTGTCAACTTTAAAATTCATCATTCAATATTTCAAGACTATTATTTAATCATAGCACACTTTTTCACATCCATAACTTTGTTATCAATTTTAAGCTTATAAAAATAAATTCCGCTGGTTACAGGCTTTTGATTATTATCTTTCCCATCCCATACAATTGAAGATTGATTATTGAATATTGAATATTGCCGGATTTTCTGACCTTTCAAATTATAAATAATTATTTCTGTGTTTTCCGTACTCTCTGTAGTTAAAGAAAAAGTAATAGTTGTTTCGGGATTGAATGGATTGGGATAGTTTTGAAAAAGCTTGGCAGTATTAGAATTTACAAATGTATCATCTGCTCCGGGAGTTTGATACATTTCAATGCTAAGAGCTGCATAAAAAAACATTCCACCTTCATTCGCTCCATTATCTTGAATATAACTTCCATAACTGTAATCATCCATAAAAAAGAGATGCAGTTTGGCATGGATCTCATCAATAACTTCAAGTTTATCAGCAGGATAGACATAAGCCGGAATCATACCGTCTAATTCTTCATAAAAATTTTCATCTGTAGGATTTGCGTTGAGAAATGCAGGTTGCGACCAAGTAGTACCGTAATTACTGGAAACAGCAATTGCTATTTGTGGTTTTCCTGCCCAGCTTTCATAACCGGGTTCATCAAAAGAATTTAAATATACACCTTCTGCGTCTTGCCATACAGCTACCATCCAATTTGCATTAACAGAGAGTTTGAAATTACTCTCATGAAAAAAAGCATCCTGATAATCTCCAAACCAAGACCAAGAGGGAATACTTGTTACGAAGCCGACATAACCATCTTCAGTGAATTCATCTACTTCATCATCTTCATCTAAATCCCAAGGAATCATTGGTTGTCCGTCATTTGGGTTTGCTCCTTCGATGTAAAGATCAATCACATTGACAATTAATTCTCCGTTTTCTACAGAATAATTATATATTTTTGGATAAAACATTGCCGGCATATAATATCCTGTATCAAAATTATTTTGAGAATTTATACCAAATGCTCCCATAGTAACGATCTTGGTATTATTATCTGTAAAAAAAGCATTGTAATGTCCGGCATCTCCACTTGGATAGGCAAATATCTCTTCCGCAATTCCAGTATCTTCATCAACAAAATAGGATGAATCATCTTCATTTTGAGGATTTTCAAGATCAAAACGTCCGTCTGTTTCCAAATATGTCCAAGTTTCACCAAAATCTGTACTATGCTGCATAATAAATGTATGACCAATCCAACCTACAAAAGCGACTTGTCCATCATCAGCAACTGCAATATCTTTGAAAACACGATCAATATCATCATATTGCATTTCATCAAATTCCGGAAAAGAAAAGTGGGTAAATTCCAGAGGATTTTGTATTTCCAAATCCGAAGTGTCATAATCTGCATACCCAACGAGAATATTGTAATTTAATGTTCCCGATGAAGTTCCTACAGCGTTATCACCATAGATATAAATCCTTCTTTTTCCCTCAATAGGAGATGGACCAATCTTTACTTTGGGCCAAAGGAAAGCATCTTGATGACCTGTAAATTCTTCTCCGTCTTCAGGATTATCAATCGCTATAAAAGGTTCTCGCCAAAGACCTGGACCACTCATCAAATGATATAGATCATAGCTCATCACAGCATCAAAAGTATTATCTTCTTCCACCCGGCTATGCCAAGCTACGAATGGGTTTCCTGTGATTGGATCAATATCAATACTACCGTAACCTTCACTCGTATCATTAGTTGAGATAGATGTTCGAGTTACTAATTCTCCATTTGAATTGAAATATGCATAAAATTGTCTTCTCGTAGCAGAAACTGCTGAGGTTTCTGTCAAGTGGAAAGTAGCATAAAGACCACCTGCAGGATAACCATAAGGCATTGATACTTCCGGTTGAACAATCATCGGATTGCAATTGTATCCACCCGGCATATAATCATAAAAAGAAACGATAATATTGATAGGATCAGTGATAAATTCTACTTCTGGCGATTCTCTATAAATTTGATTTGGAATTGAGGGATGTGAATCTAATTCCTTAGCTTTTAGAGTAGGTTCTTTAAAATCATCAGCAAACATATTTAAAATAAAAACAATAAATACAACAAATAGTAGTTTTTTCATAATTCCTCCAATTTTTTTGGAAGGTTATGAAGAGGTATTATTCTGTCAAATATTTTAACTAATGGTCATTACTATTTTTTAGTATTTATGTAATTTCGATAGAAGTTTATTTCATCAAAATACATCTCTTAACAGCCACAGTCTTGTTGTCCAGCTTCAATTTATAAAAATAAATTCCACTACTTACCGATTTGTGATTATCGTCCTTTCCATCCCAAACCACCTTATTCATTCGTAATTCGTAATTCGTAATTCGTAATTCTTTTATCTTCTGACCTTTCAAGTTACAAATAATTATTTCTGTATTATTCGTGTTCTCTGCGGTTAAATCAAATGAGATAGTTGTTTCAGGGTTGAAAGGATTTGGGTAATTCGGGTACAGATAAACATCATTATGATGATTGTTTTCAACCAAATTATGGTTATTAATCCCAGTAGCTTCTGTTGTCATAATAAGTCCTAAGTCTCCTACAATATAACCTTTATTGTCTGTGAAGAAAACTGAATTAAGAGAATTTGGAACTTGAGGTCCAACCTCTTCCCAAGTACTTCCACTATTAATAGTTTTTAAAACACATCCTGAAGTTCCTGTAACATACCCAACATTATTATCAACAAAATATATAGAATATAACATCTCATTCGTACCATAATAAACACATATCCAAGAATTACCTCCATCAGTTGTTCTTATTATTCTACCATTTGCTCCTGAGATAAAACCAAGATTTTCATCAAAAAAATAAATTGATAGTAGCGTCTCATCTGTGCAACTACTTACATAATCCCAATCGTTTCCGCCATCAACTGTTTTTAATAATCTTCCACCGCTTCCAATAACAAAACCAATATTTTCATTTATAAATTCAATATCATAAAAACAACTTAAATATTGCTCTTGAATATCTAATTCCACCCAATTCAATCCACTATCAACAGTTTTCATTACGAAAGAATTACCTGCAACAAAACCTACATTTTCATTTAAAAATAGTACAGAAAATAGATATGCATCAAACGAACTTATAATAAACCAATTATTACCACCATCAGTAGTTTTTAATATATTATTCCCTACTCCAAGCATAAATCCAATGTTTTCATTCACAAAAGAAATGCATCTTAAATCATCAAGTATATTAGATTCTATATGAATCCAATTTTCTCCTGCATCGGTTGTTCTAAGAATTGTTCCATCATTCCCTGCAATCAAACCTGTAGATTCATCAATAAAATATATTGAATTTAGATGTTCAGAAGTGCCCTGATTCAAAGAATCCCATGAGATACCATTATTTGTTGATTTAAAGATAATACCACCCTCACCAACAATAAAGTAATTACCATTTTCTGAGAAACAAATACTTTCAAAGTCATTGGAAATAGGTTCACCACAATAATTCCATGTTTCTCCGCAATCATCTGTATATTTAATGATTCCATAATCACCTATAAGAAAACCATTATTCATATCACTAAATTTCATATCACTAGGATAGCCACCTTCAAAAAGCATTAGTTCCCAGTTATCACCACCATCTATAGTTTTTAAAATCACATGATTATGGCAATCAACACTTTCATCTATAGCCAATATAAAGCCAATATCTTCACTTACAAATTCTATTGTTTCAAAATGATAATATCCTAAAATATCAATTTCTGTCCAAGTATTGCCCCCATCTATTGTTTTAAATAAATTATTAATGCTACCAGTCCCATAACCTATATTATTATCATAAAAATAGATTTCAAATATGGAAAATGAAGCAGAAGGAGCTGTATAAAGATTGAACCAAGTATCTCCACTATCAATAGTTTTTAACACTATTTTTTCTTCAGATTGTTCATTATTGCCGAGAATAAATCCTGTCGTTTCATCTAAAAAAAAGATGTCGTTTACAGATATATCATGTTCTAAATCCAATAATTGCCAACTCAAAGCACTATCTATCGTTTTATAGAGTGTTCCATCTGCACAAGTGATAAAACCGGTATTATGATTTGAAAAAATGATTTTTCTTAGTGTATTTTCAAGATATATAGTATCCCAATTATCACCATTTTCAGTTACTGTTGTCACAAGTCCATTATAACCAACAGAAATAATTTTATCGCTATCCGGTATCTTTGCAACTGAATAATATGAATATCCATGAGGTTTGGGATTTTGCCAATTCCAATTGCTTTGCGAATGGAGCAATACTGATATAATGATTAGGATACACATAAAGAAAATATGCATAATATTGATACTGCTGATACTTTTCATATTTACCTCTATAATTTTTTTATATAAATCTTGATCTTATCTAAACTATTTCATCAAAATACATCTCTTCACAGCAATAGTTCTACTATCCATCTTCAATTTGTAAAAATAAATTCCGCTACTTACTGATTTTTGGTTATCATCTTTTCCATCCCAGACTATTGAAGATTGATTATTGGATATTGAATATTCTCTTATCTTCTGACCTTTCAAGTTACAAATAATTATTTCTGCATTATTAATGCTCTCTGCGGTTAAATCAAAAGAGATTGTGGTTTCTGGGTTGAATGGGTTGGGGTAGTTTGTAAGATTTATATTTTGAGAAGAACAATCTGAAATAATTTTATCATCAGAATCTGAATTATCAAATTCATGATAAAGTTGGATTTTTGTGTAATATTGCATTCCACCTTCAACAGAACTATCATAGCTGAACTTATCCAAGAAGAAAAGCGGTAATTCAATTGTAACGGAAGTTTCTGTTTCTTCAATGATCAAAGCATCATTTGCGGTATAAACATAGCTTGGAATCATACTATTAAGTTCCGGAACGTAATTATCTTCAAAATGATTTTCAGGATCAATTCCAATATCAGCTTCATTGGCATTTACTTTTGCCGGTTGTGTCCAATGAACTCCATTATCAGTAGAAAGAGAAAACATTATTTCCGGTTTTTCTAACCATGTTTCATAGCCGGGTTCATCGTAATAAGCATTAAAATGCTTTTCACAATCCTGCCAAATAGCTACAAAATATTTTTCAACGTGAGTTAATTTAAATAAACTTTCATGAAAAAATGAATCCTGAAAATCACCATCGTAAAACCATGATGGATAAGAAGGTACAAATCCAATATCACCAAATTCATCATAATACCAAGGTTGCATTGGTTCGCCATCATTAGGATCATCTCCTTCGAGATACAAATCTATAATATCTACAATTAGTTCATCATTTTCAATAGAGAAGTTAAATATTTTTGGATAAAAGAATCCTGGCATATAAATATCATCTTCAGAATTCTCTACAGTATTTAAACCATAAGCTCCCATTGATACTACTTTGGAATTATCCTCATTGAAAAAAGCATTGAAATGCCCTCCATCACCACTTGGATATTGTAAAATATCAGTATATTCTCCATCCCAAAGAATCGAATAATCCCATCTGCCACTTGTTTCATAATATTGGAAAGTTGCTCCGAAATCATCACTTTGCAGCATATAGAAATTTGTATCATACCAGCCAATAAATGCTACTTTTCCAGCATCTGACACAACCATATCGTGAAAGATTCTGGCAATATCATCATAGTGAAATGCATCTAATTCGGGAAAAGATTGAAAAGTAAACTCCAGTTCGTTCAAACTATTCAAATCATCAACATCAAAATCTACATAACCGTAAAGGATATTGTAATTAGCTGATCCGGCAGCGTTCGTAGTACCATTTTGACTATATATATGAACTCGTCTCTTATTTGGAGTCGGTGATTCACCAATCTCCATCTGGGGCCAGATAAATTCATCATCATCGTGCAACGTATGCTCCGCACTATCCTCCGGATTATCAATTGCGATAAATGGTTCTACCCAAGTATTGGGAATACTGTTCAAATGAAACGGATGGTAACTCATTGAACAATCATAAGTATTATCTGCTTCTACCCTATTATGCCAAATAACAAACGGATCAGCAGTCACCGGATCTATTGATATGGATGGGAAACCGGCTCTAATATCTGTATTTATGAAATTTGTACAACTAACTAATTCATCATTTGAATTGAGATAAGCATAATAGGCATTCCTGATCGTTTGCGGACTGGGATTCTCTTTTGCATGAAAAACGATATAAGTTCCTCCAGCCGGATAGCCGGATGGTTCAGATGTTTCCGGTTGGATTTGCATTGGATTCTTTTGAAAACCACCCGGCATATAACCATAATAATTCTCCATAATCTCTATGGGAGCTACCGAAATTGAAACTTGCGGAGCTGGAGTTCTATAGCTATGATTAATTGATTTCATCATTGGAAAATCGCTTTCGACAGGCACTAATACCGGCTTTTGAATATCATCTGCCAAACATAATTGGATAATGACAGACAAAAGAAAATACATTACTACTCTTTTCATTTTTCCCCCTTGAGTTAAACTCAAATTTTTTAATAGATTTGTCACGAAAAATATTTGTGTCGAATCAACTTATTTGCAAATCATGTGCCATAATCCTCTTGGAAATGTTAAATCAATTGCAGTAAAGATTATACGACTTTTCCCAAAACTGATTAAAGATACTATTTTGAAAAGTTGGTGTACAATATGTGTAGGATTTGACACATAATCTTGGTGGAAAGAACTCTTTCTGCTGTCCTTCTCCCTGCACTTAAATCTAATGAGAGATAAAATCATAGAATCAATGCATAATTTTAGTGCAGGGAGAATGAACATAATGAATATCCAACACGGAATAACCAATGACCAAGGAAAAAAGAAAAAGAAGTAACCCCTCTAACTCCCCTTCGTAAGGGGAGAACTACTCTTTTCCCCTTACGAAGGGGAAGGGCTGGGGATGGGGTTGAGAGAAGATAATTACGAATTACGAATTATGAATTACGAATGAAGAAATAATTAAGAAAAGCAAGAAGATTAAAAGCAAAAGTCATCCCTCTCTTTAGATGAAGAGAGGGAACGAGGGTGAGTTTGATAATCATATACCCTCATAATCTCTATTTTATCTATAGAAACATTAAATTAATATTCAGAAGATTATTTCGTATATAATATTATATAACTAACCGAAGATATTCTATAACTGATTAAAGATATTATATGTCTGATTAGCATAATTATATGACAAATTAAAGTTTCCTTATTATAAATAAGATATATTTATTGACAGATTTAATATAATATATATTTAATGATGTAAGAAAGGAGTTTTAAATATTAGGATATATAAAAAAAGTTCGTAATTATAATTTTTCAGATGCTAAAATGCTGGAATATGCTAAAGTGATCAAAGAATGTTTTCAAAAAGATATAGCGGAATTTATTATGTTTGATTCAAACCTAAATCAATCTGTAATTGATGATCTTTCCCTGAAGATACAAGAAGTCGAAGAAGCTCAGCGAAATAAACAACTCAGGGATAGGCTATCTCAAAAGACGATATTGGTAAAAAAACAGATGGATAAGTGCCGGAACATCATCCAATATAGTAAATATTTTATCGAACGAGCTTTTCCCACTCATACTTCAAAGTTAAATGAATTTGGATACAATGACTATATCCAATCTAAATATTCACCGTCCAAAATGATGCTGTTTATGCAGGTATTCCACGAAATGCTGCTGAAATATAAAGACAATTTGCTCACAGCCGGATATAGTCAGAAGCTAATTGATGAGGTTCATATCACAAATGAGGAGCTTATTGCTCTCAGCAATGATCAGCAGGTTTTCAAAAAACATAAAGAACACCTTACTAATGAACGGAAGCAGGCTATGAACGAAGTTTGGGAGATAATATTAAATATCAGCAGGGCTGGGAAGATCATCTATGCAAATGATTATGGAAAATACTCTCAATATGTGCTCTACAAAACCAAATCTATAGATGTTCGCAGATGAATTGATACTTGTAAATTTTCATTTTAATACTATTTTATTATAAATATAGATTTAAA
>JAIORE010000414.1 GCA_021108315.1 Candidatus Cloacimonadota bacterium | reverse complement strand
TATTACAATATCGTGTAATGATAGGGCTTTGACCGATACAAGTGGTAAACATGGGTTATATAGCCCAATTAAATATTGCTATATCACTTACAATGCAAATGAAACCAAAAGCAGCGAATTTTATTTTCAAAAAGTTATTTAGCGTTAGTTTTATTGACAAGAACATGCTTTATTCCTTACTTGCAGTTAATTATATACAAATGAAAAATGAAGATGAAGCTAAGAAAGCTTATGATCAAATTAACTTAACATCACAGTTTTACAAAGAGTGGCAAACATTTTTAAACTCAGAAAATAGAAGCACAATACATACAAGTTACCTATTGTATGGGTACGGTCATTACTGATTCTGTTACGTTTTTTTGTTTCTTATCATTACTGATAAAGAGAAAAAGCGTAAAAACGTTAGAGTTAGTTGCTCATTTCCTCTACCTTAAACTAAACGGATAAGGTGTTAATAACATTATAATGTAAAGGCATTTAGAAGCGAGGTAGCTTCCCTAAAACTCCTGCAAAAGTGGAAACGAATTTATAACCAAATATCGCAAAGAGTTTTTAAAATTGAAGTTTTGCAAAAACGATGAAAAAGCGAGTTATCTTTATAAAAATCAAACAGATGCAAAAAAGGAAGATCGTTTTTGCACTATGCAGTCTTGGGTGTCACTTTTTAAAAAGGGTTGGAAGTATAATCCCAACCCTAAAATACTAATTCTACAAATTCTTAATATGACCTTTTCCTAAGCCTTTGACTTTACATCCTAGCTTTTTGTAAGTTTTTAAAGTATTATCATTAAGGAAATTAGAACAATCAATGATCAATGGCTTTTTACCATTGAAATTAATAAGTTCTTCCGGTATAATTTGTTTATATTCACTATGACCAACTGCAAAAACAATTACATCTGCGTCTTTTACAGTTGATTCTATATCTTTTTGAATATCAGATCTATCCATTTCTGCCCAGTATTCAACATAAGGATCATGGTATTTTACAATTGCCCAGAATTCATTTAAATATTTAACCAAAGTTTCTGTAGGAGAATGTCTTGTATCTCCTACATCTTCCAAATAAGAAACTCCTAATATTGCAATTTTTACATCTTTTAATTCTGGGAAATCTTTTTTAATTATATCAATTGTGTGTAAAGGCATTGTATCATTAATATTTACTGAATTGATTGCTATTTTAAGATCTCCTTTCAAGCCAAAAATAGCTTGTTTTGCCCAATTTGCTAAAACCGGATCTTTGGTTAGACAATATCCACCAACTCCTAAACTTGGTCGTAACATATTATCGTGTGTACCTTCTCTCATACGAATTGCATCACGTACTTTAAAAATATCAACTCCAACCTCTTCCGCAAATTTTGCCCATTCCAAAGTAAGAGCAATATTGGTTGCGCGATATGAATTTTCCATAACTTTTGACATCTCAGAAGCATTTGTGTTTTCCAATTCAGTAAGTGGATAATTTTCCGTATTTAGAATATTTGTTAAGAATTCTCTAGCAAATGTTTTACTTTTTTCATTAACTCCTGAATACACTCGCCAAAAATCACGAATTGAAGCCACATATTTACTTCCGGGCATTACTCTTTCATAAGAATGTGCGATCAATGGAGGATTTTTTTCAATATCTATTCCTCTTTGGGTGAACTCCTTTTCAATAATGGGTTTAACAACTCTTTCGCAAGTTCCCGGAGGTACGGTTGTTTCAACCAGAATTAAGCATTCGGGTTTTATATGTTTTCCTAAAGTTTTCATTCCATTTCTAAATGCCGATAGATCACAATAACCTTTTTCAGCTTCACCAAAAGCCGGTTTTGTAGCATCTAATTGAATATCAACGACAACTACATCAGCAACTTCATAAGCATAATTGTGCCAAGTAGCTCTGAAATTTTTTTTTACGTTCACACAACGATTAAATATTTCAGGTACTTCTGGATCAGAAGAACTTACAGGTGCAATTCCTTTATTTATGATTGGAACTTTCCAAAATGAACGTATTGAATCTCTTTGATGACCGTGAACATAATAAAATGGGTTTCCGTTTTCATCTTCAGCATCAGCAACCACAGATGCCATAACACAACCTACAAATCCCAGTCCTTGAACTGTAATAATTTTTCTACCTTTTGCAATTTGCTCCTGTGTGATTCTTTCAATTTTTTTTTTCTCGATTTTACTTTCTGTTTCATGTGGAATTAAAAATTCTTCTCCATTTGGTGCTACGGAAGTTTTCTGCATAATCTTCTCCTAAGTTTTTATTTATGAGCAAATTTTATTTTTGAAACTAATTTGTCAAATATTGGATAAAAAAGAAAAAGACCTTTGTAAATTTACAAAGGTCTTTCATTGCATAAACATCTCGTTACGAAGTTTGTCTTCCTAAGGTGTTCTTCACATTATATTAGAAGTTAAATGTAACTTTCGCTCCAAAAAGATACCAATCCTCTTCGTAAGCAGAAGTACCATCTTCTTCCAAATTCTCATCTCCGAACGTAAAAGCAACACCATACATTTTGTGCCCTTCCAATTTTAGTGTCCAGTATTCATCAATATCAAATCGTAACGCGAAAGTAGCATCTTTCAGCCATCCACGATAATCTTCCAAACCTGCATCAGAAAAACGTTTTCCTTCTTTATCATCTTTATCAAAGTAGTATTCGGCATAATATGAATTTGCTTCAAACCAATTTGTAAAACGATATGTCAAGCTTCCATAATAGCCCATTGCAGTGAATGGTTCAAATGTTTGTGGTACATACATCGCACCAGCTTGTGGATGGTTGTATGGTACATGATATATAAATTCTACATCATAATTATACTCAGTATATTCAGCAGAGAGCGTTAGATTTCCCCATGAAAATTCCATAAAACCAGTATAGACTTCGGAATCCCATTCGTTTTCAATAGTTTCTAAGTTGGGAGTTAATCCCATTTCCTTTGCTTTTCTACTGTATGCATTAATACCACTTGAATCAAAATCCAAATCAAGCCATGAAAAGCCAAGTTTAAGACCATCAAGTGGAGTTTCCCATTGGATATTAGCAACATTGCTTTGCTTCTCAACAATATTCTGACTATCCTGCTCAAATATTGATAATGTTACACTTTTAGACATTCTACCATCTTCAGGGAGTTTTACTAAACCCGAATAGACCTGATAATTCATAGTACCAAAACCTACTAAAGGAATTACTCCGTAAATACCACCACCTTCTATCGAAGATACCGATTCTCGCCAGCCTTCATTGTAAATACTTTGTGGCATTAATATGTTAGTTCTCAGAAAATCAATATCTCGAATTTCATTATAGAGACCATAAGGGACTTTAATCAATCCCATACGAAGTCCTAAAAAGTCATTCCAGCGATAGTCACCATAAGCCCAGTCAAGATTTACTGGAGTAAAACCTTCTTTATCAAGGTCACGAGCAAGCATCTGGAATCCTACATGTAATTTTTCCGAGAGATCAGTTGCAAAATTCAAACCAATCTCATTGAATTTAAAAGTTCCATCTTGAGTACTTGTTATGAAATTATTATGACTGGATTGTAAATATCCTTGTGAGACAAAGCCATGTATATCAATGAATGATTCATCAGAAGCAACTGAAAACAGGTTTCCAATAAAGAAAATTAGCATTATAAATATTATTATATTTTTCATTTTATACTCCTTAATCTATTATTAACAGCGTTTTGACATTATCAGCTTCACATGAACCCAAAATATATCCTATTGCTCCATCTGTAGTAGCAATATATTCAATCAGAGCTTCTTTTGTCTCAAATTTCAAGGGTGCTTTTCCTTTTCCAGTGAAAATCTGTTTTTTCCAATGATTTGAAAATTGTGATGGTGTTTTTTTGATTATTTTTAGAAAACTTTTATGCAATTCTGTATCTTCGCATATTACAAAAAAAATTTTTGATTTATCTTCCCAAGTTGTTTTTTTCCCGAGATAGATTTTTTTCAAGTTTTTCGCAGAAATTGAATTTTCTTGAACAGAAATATTCGCAATAATTGTAACACTTGGTTCGGCAAATGCTGTTTGCAAGAATAAAGGTTGCTCCCATACTAGGCTTAAAATAAAGATTATGCTGAATATCAGCAGATAAATTTTCTTTTTTTCCATTTGTTTCACTCCTTCCATAATTAAAAAATATTCATTGTTTAAATTTGGTTTCAAAATCATTAGTTTTCGATGGAATCGATCTCAAGATTAAGTAAAGGTACACTTTCCATATTGCCGATAGTAATATCTTTGATTTGGTCAAAATATTCTAGTATTGTATCATTTTGTTCGGTTTCAGTAATCACAAGTTTGCTAGAAATTACTTTAATTCTAACCGTTTTACTTAAAATATTAATGATTTTTCCGCTATATCTAATATCAAATTTAAGTGTTTCTCCACTATCTTCGGTGATGCGAAATGACTGAATATAAGACGCAGTATCACCTTTTTTAAGATTATCAATGAAATTCTCAATTGATTCCATCTTTTTTTTCTCTTTCTCTTCTTTTTTATAAAATTGTTCAATTTTTGTATTCATTTTTTCAATAAATGGGGATTGAGGATATTTTTCAATAAATTCTTTGTATTTATCAATATCTTCATAATCAGAATAAACATTGAAAATTCTTTTAAATACCTCATCTGTATGCTGTGAATAAGGGTAAGAATTCAAAAAACTAGTTAATTTGTTTATATCATTATCAGTAATTTTTTCAAAAGCATATTTTGCAAAATTTTCATAATCATTTTTAATTTTTTGAGAATTTGGTATATTCCCATACTCTTTCAAAAATGTGTTATAATTTTCATGATTCAAATCTCTTTTCAATTCGTATTGTTTTGTATTAAAAAAATTATCTAAATAGACACTAGCTTCACGAATATATTGAGATTTGGAATTACTACAATCAGAAGAACAATATTTTTCAACAAAGTTATAATAACTGAAAACAGTATTTTTCTCTTTTGCAATTTTAAACTCTTCCTCTTGAATAATGAGTGTTGATTGCTCAATGACAGAAAGTAAATCTGTTTGATAGATTGTGTTTGGGTATTCATTGAGAAAATTTTGAGCTTTATCTGCATCTTTATTTCTGATAATTTCGTCAAACATCTCTTTAGTTAAAAAACTGATAATTTCAGATGTATCCTGATTATTTTTCCATTTTTGAAGGTATGAATCCCAGTTATTATCAGTTTTATATTCTTGTACAAAATCAGAAATATGATCATATTGTGACTTCATTGACTCAACAAAATTGCTTTCATCTGTTGATAAATTTTCTTTTTTCATATATTCAATAATTAGATTATTGATTGCAGGAACATCATTAATGATGATTTGTAAAAAATTCCAAGCTGTAGATGAAGTTGAATTTCCTTCACCTTCAATTAAATTTATAGAATATGTAGGAGCTAATCTATCAAAAATCAATTTAAATTCAACAACCTCGTGTTTCTTTAGAAACTTTTTTTCTTGAGGCCACCACTTTGGTAAACCTTCAACATTAGTAATTTTATATATTTTATTATTGGTAGGATCTTCCAGATAAAAAGATTCACTTTCAGATGGAGCAAATGTTCCAATTTTTCTTTTCCCATTATCATCATTTGTGAACTTGAAGAATAAAATTGTTTGTTCCTCAGATAGCTCTACTTTTTGTAGAACAAGTTTGGGATCTGCTTTACAGGTTGTGTTCAGGATTACATCTCTTGAAAAAATGGTATTTGTGATAATAAATAGTATACTAAATAATGCTGCTTTTTTCATATCTCTCCCAAAAAATCTTAAATGCTACTTCTTATAATATAAGTTCAAAGTTTTAAAATTTATATAGAAAGATTTAGAATAGAAATATTTGAAAAAACGTTGATGCATCAAAAAATTTTCCCAACAATTCCCCTAAAATTATTCCATATCAATTATACTCATCGTAATTTATAATTTAAAATGAAGATTAATCAAATTTTTGTCCACTTTTTTATTTTTTATTTTATAATTGAGACATTTACTTAAGATCACATCAAAGTCCTTTGCCTATCTTTCAATAAATTTAAATTTTGTTAAATGTTGATTTTATGGAAAAGATTCCTCTATGAATAAATTCAAAAGGTAAAGTAGGTCTAATTATAAATAAATCATATAACGACTTATGGAGTTCAAAATTAAATCTCCAAATCTCCAAATCTCCAAATGAATAAATCAACAAACTCATAAGATTTTCCTCAACAAGATTAGATTATTAGTTGTTCCTTAACTGACATAGTTTTTCTAAAAAAGACTATTCTCGAAGAGTAAATATAATTAATTTTCAAAAATAATAATCTATTTGACATCAAAAGCTTATCTAAAAATTATCCCAAAAAATCAATGAAAAAGGATGTAAAATGATAGCTCAAATCTTTGGTCTATTAGGTTCTCTCGGTGTATTCTTATATGGAATGCGTGTGATGAGTGATGGAATTCAGAAGGTTGCCGGTTCCAAAATGCAATCCATATTGAATTATATGACTAAAAACCGTTTTGTTGCAGTTTTAACCGGATTTGTAATCACTGCTTTAGTACAATCATCATCAGCAACTACAGTGATGGTTGTAAGTTTTGTTAATGCCAGTTTGCTCTCACTTACTCAATCTATTGGTGTGATTATGGGTGCAAATATTGGAACGACTGTCACAACTTGGATCGTTTCATTTTTTGGTTTCAAGTTCAAAATTGCTGCAATTGCTCTTCCTATAATTGGAATTGGATTCCCATTTGTTCTTTCAAAAAGTAATAAGAAACGTGATTTCGGAGAAATATTAGTAGGATTTGGCTTGTTATTTTTGGGATTGTCTTTACTTAAAGATGCAGTTCCGTATATTAATCCAGATTCTGAAGTTTTGGCTTCTCTTCAAAATTATACGGATTTAGGATTTATATCTTTTCTGATATTTGTTTTTGTAGGAACTATTCTCACGATTATTGTTCAATCATCAAGTGCTGCAATGGCTATCACAGTTACAATGGCTTACAAAGGTTGGATAGATTTTCCTACCGCTGCAGCAATTGTATTAGGAGAAAATATCGGAACAACTATTACTGCCTTTTTGGCTTCGATTGGCACAACAGTGAACGCCAGACGAGCTGCTCGTGCTCATCTTTTGTTCAATATATTTGGAGTAATCTGGATAGCGATTATTTTTAAATATTTTACGAGTTTTATTCTATCAATTGCACCTTGGAACTCAAGTTTACAAGAAAATCTGCCATTAAATCTTTCTCTTTTTCATACGATCTTTAATATTTTGAATACCGTTGTTTTCATTGCTTTTATTCCTCAATTATCACTTTTAGTTAAAAAAATGATCAAACCTAAAGAAAGAGATTTAGCAACACATTACAAATTGCAGTACATCTCTACAGGATTGCAGGAAACTCCGCAAATGAATTTAATCAAAGCTAATAATGAAATTTCAGAAATGGCAAATATTATTGATAAAATGTTCAATAGTTTTCTCAATCTCTTTAATAATCCAGAAAAAAAAATGGGTAATCAAGTTGAAGAATTGATTGAGATGGAAGATTTAACAGATCAAATGCAAAGAGAACTTACAAGATTTCTGGTAGAATGTTCCCAAGAAAATTTAGATGAAAAAAATGTTCGTAATGTAAATGCAATGATGAGAATTGTAAATGAATTGGAACATATTGGTGACAGTTGTTTGAAATTGACCTATCTTTTACAAAGAAGATACGATAAAAAACTTAAACTACATCCCAAAGCTTTTGAAGAGATCAATGTTTTCTCAGAATTGATTCAACAATTCATTGATCTGTATAAAGATACAATTAATGAACATATGGAAAAAAGGATTTTGGAATTGGCATTCAAATTGGAAAGTAAAATCAATCAATCTAGAGATCAGCTTAAAAAGGCAACTCGGAAACGCCTCCAGAGCGGAAGTGATGTCAATTCGGAATTATTGTATATGGATTTGCTAAAGCATTTTGAACATATTGGTGATAACTCATTAAATATTTCACAAGCCCTTAGGAATATATATTAATGAAATATTTTTTTAGATCATTATTTCTTCTAATTATAATTGTATTTTTTGGATGTAAAAATGATAATGATAAACTGAGAATTGGAATTATTAGGAATTCTCTAGATCATTTACCTTTAGAATTTGCCTTTGAAATAGAAGCCCTTGATAAGGAAAATTATCAGATAAAAAGATTTTCTACTTCCAAAAGTATTACTAATGCACTTAAAAAAAGGAATATTGATGTCGGAATAATGCCATTTGTTGATTATTGTGTTACTTATCCTGAAAATGATAGTAAGATAATTTCTTTTTTGCAAAGAGAAGGTTTTGGAATTATCAGCACTAAAAAAGTTGATTCATTTTCTGAAATTGAAGTCAAAACAATGAGTGTTCACAAAGCTCTTCAAACAAAAATTTATGCAAAACTTCTTCTGTCAGAATTTGATAAAAAAACTGAATTAAAAGAATTTTCTTCGCTTAATAAATTGATAGAAGATTTAGAGAATAAGAAGATAGAAACTGCTTTCTTGAAAACTCCGGAAATATTCAAAATCAAAGGTGATTTCACAAATTATTTTCCTCTAAAATCATTATTCAGTTACTATCCGGTAAGTGATATTGTTGCTACAAATTTAGCTCTAAAAAGTAAATTAACAGAAATAAAGCTATTTATTAATGGATTAAAAAACAGTTGTAAAACCTTGAATGAGAATCCTAAAGTAGCTTATGAAGTAGTATATGAATTCTATCAATTACCGATTTCCCTTAGTAGGAATACACTTCATCACACAAAATATCGAATGGGATTGCAATCGCAAGACCAACAATTTGAGGATAAAATAATTGATATTTTAAAGCAAGATGGAAATATTTCAACTGATATTAACTTGAAGTACAGGTATTTTGAGATAGAATAGCTCTCGCAAAATCGCAGAAACGCAAAGCTACAAAGAAACAAGAAAGCGAGTAAAGAGTATAAAACTGGAATTTTTTTATTTTTAATTCGTGCAAATCCGGTGCGTCACGATGCGTTGTATAGTCAGCTGGTGCAAATCCAGTGCGACTAATTTTCCGTTCGGTCG
>JAIORE010000090.1 GCA_021108315.1 Candidatus Cloacimonadota bacterium | reverse complement strand
TATAAAAAATAGGCAAAAATCTCTTACGGGAGAGATGGGTTTAAAATGGCATTTTTATAAAGTGTTACCTACTTTTAAGGGTTTATGAAAGATGCCTAATTTTTTCATTTTTTTCTCCTTGTCACGACGTGTTTTTTTGAAGCCGGACTGCTTATTGTTTTGCATAACATCCTCCTATTTACAATTAACGAATACTTTGATTTTCCCTTTTCCATTGGAATCTTCTAGTGCTTTTCCGAGAATACCTACATTCTCCGCTACTGTTATTCCATTGATTTCGGTTGTTCTTATTTTACGGGCAGAATTATTTCCTACAGTTAGACTTTCTCCTGATTTTATTGTAATACCGCTTTCCACCTTCACCTCTGCTTGACCAAAGACTATTATTGAAAGGTAATCTCCTCGTGCAGTATTTCCAGTGGAATGTTCAAAGCTTTTTCTTAGTTTTGCTGTTTCTCCTTCCGGTACATCTTCCAGTTCTTCCCGGATGCTTACTTTATATTCCACTACACCGAAAACAGCCTCCGAATTAGATTTGGTAGCTTTTTCGATTTGGATAACAGGAAAACCCTCTCCATTCAGAACATTCTCTTCCAATCCGCCGGCAATACAAACAATATCTCCGGGTTCCAAAGATGATATACCCACGTTCTTACCATACGTTGAACTTCCTCTTGATGTAATATTATAAGCATAAACTTTATCGGGAGTGTAAAGACCCCATTCAAGAGATTCATTTGATGTATTCCCATAAAAAGCCCTAGTACCGGCAGTTCCCACATGAAAACCATCATTATCAGCATTATGCACATGAACACCATTATCACCAGCAGAATTAACAGTAAGACCATTTTGATATGTTTCACTAATATAAACACCACCTTCACCGGCAGAATTAATATAAACACCATAATAATCGGCAATATCAACAGTAAGTCCATTTTGAGCGGTTTCAATAACATGAACACCATCACCACCAGCATTTTCAATATAAACTCCATCATTACCAGTAGAAGACACAGAAAAACCATTCTCGCCAGCGTTGTTTACAGAAACACCATTCATACCAGTACTTTGCACAGAAACACCATCGCTATCAGCTCGACCTACAAAAAGTCCGTTACCTTCTGCTCCGGCAACCTCAAATCCATTTTTTAAGGTTGATGATTCCTGAGTTGTAGGATTTCCGGTATTATACACAGAAACACCATCCCTACCGGCATTATACACATAAAGACCATTAGCACCAGCATTATACACATGAACACCAGTATGATTAGCATCATTCACAAAAACACCATCCCAATCTGCATAACTCACATTTATCCCATATCTATCGGCATCATACACTCGAACACCATCATTTCCAGCTTGACCTATATAAAGTCCATCTTCACCGGCAGAATTAATATAAACACCATAATAATCGGCAGTATCAACAGTAAGCCCATTTTGAGCGGTTTCAATAACATGAACGCCATCACCACCGGCATTTTCAATATAAACTCCATCATTACCAGTAGAAGACACAGAAAAACCATTCTCGTCAGCGTTATTTACATAAACACCATTGATATCGGCATTATCAATTATTATTCCATCTTCAACTTCAATTTTACCATTTACTTCCAGTTTAGAAGAAGGAGATGTTGTTCCGATACCGACATTTCCAGTAGAAGTAATATAAACGCCTTCGTTTCCACCATCTCCGGATAAGTAATGAGAACCAAGTTTAATATTTTGGGTTGCGGTATGATTTCCGAGGTTATCTCCTCTGTTGTCAACATACTGCTTAGTAGCAGCATCTGTGTTAGCTGTTGGAGTTGTCAGATTTGTAATTTTATGACTTGCCATATTCAAATCGCCGGTTGCAGTGTGCTTTCCGAGATTATCGCCACTCATAGAAATTGTTTTTCCCTTCCATTCTCCAGAAGTACTGATCACTTCTCCGTAACCATCTATACTAACGCTTCCCGGATGAATATCATTACCATAAACATCTCCGGCATTAATTGCATAAGCAACACTCGTGATTCTGGTGCGGGGAGTCATTTCTCCATCTGCACTCACATTGATTCCCAACCAATGAGTTGCATCTTCAAAGGTCAGATTGAGAACTGTAACTGCTCCGAGACTAACCTGAAACCATCCTTCGTTTACGCTTACAGTTTGGGTTTCCGTCCATAAGGCAGTTCCGACAGTAGCAACTGAATATATTTTAAATTCGATAGTGACATTTCCATTGAGAGGAGCTCCGGTATTATTTGTCAATCTTCCCTGATAATCAATCAATGCCGGTACATCGGCGAGTAATACACTTACAAAAAGCGTAATTGTTAGAACTAATAATAATTTTTTCATTTTCTTCTCCTTGGTCACGGCGTGTTTTTTGAAGCCGAATTGTTTTTTATATTATTATTACCCAATCTTACGCTTGGGTTTACAGAAATTTCACCGCTCTGCGGTTATGCTTTTAGCTTCGGAGAAGCGGTATTTCTGTAGCCGAATGCGTAAGCATTCGGTACAAGAATATGCAGGATTATAGCTACAGAGTAGCGACATTTCGAATAAGACTTGAATCGCAATGAACGAAGAGAATGTGATTCGAGAATTATTCAACTAATACCATCATTCTCGCTTCACACTCATTATCATTCGTTGCGAAGCAAGTCTGATTAAGTTTTATCTTCACAAACGATATTTGAAAAGATATTGCGAATGCTCGACTCGAAGTTCCACTTTCGAGTCGAAAAGACAGAAAAGCTTCGGAATATCCTATCTATCGCCCCTATTTATTTGCTGTCACATAATAGAATATTTTAGCTTGGGAAGCAGGAACAGGTTCGTTCCAATTTGTGACTGTTATTCCTGCTTGTTTGAGAACCCAGAGAGAAGGATCTTTATGAGGATCATCGGAAAAATGGACGCTGTAAGAAGTTGCATTACTCACCGCTGTCCATGTTAAATGTATATTCCCGTTACTTATAGAAATGATAACATTCTGCGGAGGCAAAATACCGTAATCAATAGGACCGAGATAATAGCCGGAAATTTGACCAAAATTTGTACTACCGGCATCTTCACCGGAAATAGCTCCAACTGCACTTCCCGAAAGAGCATAGTTGCTTGATACAGGATTATTTACGACATCGTTTCCGGCTACAAATCCTCCTTGTTGTAAGGTGTAATTGGCACTCGCAGAATTTACGGCAAAGATCAAAGAAAATTGAAATAAAAGAATTATTGTAATTATTGCAATTTTTCTTCCGTTACATTTCTTCGTCTTTATCTGCCTTTTCCTTGCAGATCTGTGAACAAACAGTATTTTGTTTTGCATAACATCCTCCTACTTACAATTTACGAATACTTTGATTTTTCCTTTTCCATTGGAATCTTCCAGTGCTTTTCCGAGAATACCGGTATCTGCCCAACTGTCCTGATTGTTTATAATACGGGCATTCCCTGCTGTATCGGAAATAGTAAGTTTATTGCCTGCCCTAATACTTCTTGAATCACTTACTTTCACCTCTGCCTGCCCAAATACTATAAGAGAAAGATAATCTCCTCGTGCAGCATTTCCGGTGGCATGTGCAAAGCTTTTTCTTAGTTTTGCTGTTTCTCCTTCCGGTACATCTTCCAGTTCTTCACGAATGCTTACTTTATATTCCACTACACCAAAAACAGCTTCCGAATTTGATTTGGTAGCTTTTTCAATTTGGATAACAGGAAAACCCTCTCCATTTAGAACATTCTCTTCTAATCCACCGGCAATACAAACAATATCTCCGGGTTCCAATGAAGACATCCCCACATTCTTACCATACGTTGAACTTCCTCTTGATGTAATATTATGAGCATAAACTTTATCTGGAGTGTAAAGACCCCATTCAAGAGATTCATTTGACGTATTTCCATAAAAAGCACTATTACCGGAATCTGTAACAGAAATACCATGACTAAATGCAGAATTAACCCGAATTCCATACATACCGGCAGAATTAATATAAATACCATATTCATCAGCATGCCCTACATAAAGACCGTTTCCTTCCGCTCCGGCAACTTCAAGTCCGTTTTTAGCTAAACTTGTATGTTGTGTAGAAGGAGTTCCGGCATTATACACAGAAATACCATCATTACCAGCAGAACCCACAGAAAAACCATCCCTACCAGCAAAATTCACAGAAAAACCAACATCACCAGCAATATGTACAGAAACACCATCATCACCAGCAGAATTCACATTAACACCATCATCATCTGCAGTTCCTACATAAAAACCATTCAAACCGGCATCATACACAGAAACACCATCCCTACCAACATTTTCCACAAAAATGCCATCTTCACCGGCATTTTGCACATGGACACCATCAGTATCAGCTCGACCTACAAAAAGTCCATTACCTTCTGCTCCGGCTACCTCAAATCCATTTTTTAAAGTTGAAATTGTTTGAGTTGTAGGGCTTCCAGCATTATACACAGAAACACCATCCTCACTAGCATTTTGCACATGAACACCACTATAACCGGATGTACCTACATAAACTCCAGTATCATCGGCTGAATCCACATGAATGCCATCATCACCGGCATTATCTATATAAACACCATCATAATCGGCAGAACTCACAAAAACGCCATGACCTCCTGTGTTTTTCACATAAACACCAGTATCATCAGCACGACCCACATAAAGTCCATAACCTTCCGCTCCGGCAACCTCAAATCCGTTTTTTGAAGATGATACTTCCTGTGATGTAGGGTTTCCGGCATTATATACATAAACACCATCTTCACCTGTATAATTTACAGAAAAGCCATTATGACCTGAACTTGACACATAAACACCATCATCACCGGCATTAAGCACATAAAAGCCACTACCAACAGCACCATTTACACCAAAGCCTACACTACCTGCACTATCCACAAAAAAACCAGCATCGCCGGTACTATCCACAATAAAGCCACTATTAACGGTAGTATGAACATAAACACCATCTAAACTGGCATTATCAATTGTTATTCCATCCTCAACTTCAACTATACCATTTACTTCCAGTTTAGAAGAAGGAGATGTTGTTCCGATACCGACATTACCGGCAGAGGTAACATAAACACCTTCATCTCCACCGTCTCCGGATAAGTAATGAGAACCAAGTTTAATATTTTGGATTGCAGTGTGATCTCCAAGATTATCACCATTGCTATCTACATACAGCTTGGTAGCAGCATCAGTGTTTACAGTTGGAGCAGTCAAATTTGTTATTTTATGATTTGCCATACTAAGATCGCCGGTTGCAATGTGATCTCCGAGATTATCGCCACTGTTATCAACATATTGCTTGGTGGCTGCATCGGTATTTGCTGTTGGAGTCGTCAGGTTTGTAATCTTATGACTTGCCATACTCAGATCACCGGTTGCAGTGTGATTTCCGAGATTATCACCACTGTTATCAACATACTGCTTGGTAGCTGCATCAGTATTTGCAGTTGGAGCTGTCAGATTTGTAATCTTATGATTTGCCATACTAAGATCGTTGGTTGCGGTATGATCTCCGAGATTATCACCGCTATTATCAACATACTGCTTGGTGACAGCATCTGTGTTTGCAGTTGGAGTCAGCAAATTTGTAATTTTATGACTTGCCATACAAAGATCACCGGTTGCTGTGTGATTCCCAAGGTTATCTCCGCTGTTATCTACATACTGTTTGGTGGCAGCATCTGTATTTGCAGTTGGATCCGTCAGATTTGTAATTTTATGGCTTACCATACTAAGATCACCAGTTGCGGTGTGATTTCCGAGATTATCACCGCTATTATCAACATATTGCTTAGTAGCAGCATCTGTATTTGCTGTTGGAGCAGTCAAATTTGTAATCTTATGACTTGCCATACTCAGATCGCTGATTGCAGTGTGATTTCCGAGATTATCGCCACTCATAGAAATTGTTTCTCCTTTCCATTCTCCGGAAGCATTGATCACTTCTCCGTAACCATCTATGTTAACGCTTCCCGGATGAATATCATTACCATAAACATCTCCGGCATTAATCGCATAAGCAACACTCGTGATTCTGGTACGCGGAGTCATTTCTCCATCTGCACTCACGTTAATTCCTAACCAATGACTTGCATCTTCAAAGGTCAGATTTAGAGTTGTTACTGCTCCAAGACTAACCTGAAACAATCCTTCGTTCACGCTTACAGTTTGGGTTTCCGTCCATAAGGCAGTTCCAGCAGTTGCAACAGAATATATTTTAAATTCGATAGTAACATTTCCATTGAGAGGAACTCCGGTATCATTTGTCAATCTTCCTTGATAATCAATCAATGCTGGTATATCGGCGAGTAATACACTTATAAAAAGCGTAATTGTTAGAACTAATAATAATTTTTTCATTTTCTTCTCCTTGGTCACGGCATGTTTTTTGAAGCCGGACTATTTTTTTCAAACTCCCCCAACCCCTCTTTGTCTAAAGAGGGGAGTTTTTGGGAGTACATCTCATAAATTTAAATGAGGAATAACAGGTTAATTCATTATCCCCAAAATTTTGATCAAACTGCAATAATAAACCAGCTGGACTATTTCAATAAAATAGCTTTTCTAATATCCTCTTTATCACCGATTTTCAATTTGAAATAATAGATTCCTGAAGCAACAGTTCTTCCTGATGAATCAACACTATCCCAATTGAAAGTATGAAGTTGACTGCTTTCTTTGTATCCAATGGAATAACTACTAACTTTCTGACCTTTTACATTAAATATTTCCAAGTTTACTTCCGCTGATTCTTCTAAATAATAACTGATATTTGTGTTGGGATTGAAAGGATTCGGATAGATGGATTGAATTCCGGTATTGAAAGTAATTTCCGGTGAATCGGGTTCGTTATTTTGTTCTAATAAAATTGTTGCAGGACCAAAAAGAGTAGTCGTTCCATTCAATTCTAAACTTTCCAACCAATAATAGTACTCTGTTTCCATTTCGACACTATTATCTAAGAAACTGTAGGTTTGTTCATTTGAAGTATTAGTTCCCTGAATTAATTCTGGATTGATTTTTACTACTGTTTCGACATTGTTTTCCGTGTTACGGAATACATTATATCCTGATAAATTGTTTTCAGATTGGGTTATCCAATTCAATTTAGCAAAATTGGAACTTGTTTGTATTGCTGTAAAAGATGAAAGCACGACAGGAAGAGGAGTGTCACTTCCAAATTCACCCGGTGTTCCTGTTTCCGGAAAATCAGAAAACCAAGAATCACCACTTTCTTGATGAGTTCGCTCATCTGAACTTATTTCCGGTGTTTCATCCAGTATAGCTTTGGAACCATCATCCAAGGCATAAGCAAAACCGCTTGTTAAACCGAGAAGAATATTTCCAGCATCATACTCCGTTGTGTTTAAAACTGTTCCCCAAGCATTATTGAATGTCACAAAATCTGCTCCATTTCCTATTACAAAAAATCTACCATCTGGAATTGTATATCCTGCAGGAATAGGATAGCTGTAAGCTCCGGCAACAAAACCTGTTCCACCGGGATTTGTTCCTAATAAAATTGAATATCCGTCTAGACTCACCAAAGCTCCGGTATTATTCCACAATTCAATAAAACCTGTTTCTTCATCTTCTCCGAATTTGTTATCAGACACTTCTGAAATGTGAATATTTCCGGTAGGTGAAGGAGAGCCTTCGATCTCTCCCACAATAGCAGTTCCGTAATTAGAATTACCAAAATCCTCATATGCAATAACAAAATGATCTGCATCTAAGGTTATAGTTGAGATTTCCCAAGTACTTGCATATTGAAATATATGTTCAAAGCCGAAAGAAATATTGCTACCGTCAACAGTACCCACAACAGCAGTTCCGTAATTTGAATTACCAGAATATGCTACTACAAAGTGATCTGCATCTAAAGCTTTAGCTGAAATATATGAAGGATATCCTGAATGGAAAACATATTCGGAACCAAAAGAAATAGCACTTTCTTTAACAGTTCCCACAATAGCAGTTCCGTAATGAGTATTTATATTATCCTCATATACAACCACAAAGTGGGCAGCATCCAAAGTTGTGGCAGAAATTTGATTAGTGTATTCAGAATTAAAATAGTATTTAGAACCAAAAGTAATTGTACTTCCTGAAATAGTTCCGACTACAGCGGTTCCAAACGCAGAATCACCTAAAACCTCTGAAAATGCGAGAATAAAATGAGTAGCATCCAGAGTTGTAACTGATAAATTATAGCCGGAATCATATACTGTTTCTGAACCAAAAGTGATTTCACTACCTGAAACAGTTCCCACTATAGCAAATATCCCTCCACTATGATGTGCAAATGTACTAACATAGTGAGAAGCATCAAGCGTTGTTGTAGAAAATGAATAACTATCTTCGTCATTATATAACATATACTTAGAGCCAAAGCTAATTGTACTACCGGATACTGTTCCAACACGAGCAGTAATATAACTATTATTATTAAAATCATAGTATGTTACAACAAAAAGTGAAGGATCCAAAGTTATAGTTGAGCACCAAGATGGACCTGGGAAATAATTCCCGCCGGATGTTGCAATGATTACATATTCTGAACCATAGGTGATTGTATTTCCGGAAATAGTTCCTATGATAGCGACTCCGTTTCCGGTAACTGGTTTGTAATATGCTACTACAAAGTGCTCTGAATCCAGAACTGTTGCAGAAACGTCATCAGTAATTCCAGAATTAAATACATATTCGGAGCCGAAAGTGATATCACCTTCCGCTCTGTTTCCGTTTAAAAAATTCACTACATCATTTGTTTTGAAGTTTTCGGTTTGTTGCTCTGCCCATTCATCGATTTGTTCCATTGGGTTGGCAAATAATACACTTACAAAAAGTGTAATTGCTAAAAAAAGTAATAATTTTTTCATCATAATCTCCTTTTTTTGAATTTATTCTATAAATACGGAATTGTTGTGCCAAAGCTCATAACAAATTTGTATTTATGCTAACTTATTTATTTTCTTAGAGATAGCCTACATACGTTTTATCGCTCAGCCGATAAAAAAGTAATTTATGATTTCTAAAGACATAAAATATTGCATTTTTCTATTCCCTAAACCCAGGGGGTGTAATACAAAAAAGTAATAATCATAAGCAATAGATTAAATTTAAAAATAACTG
>JAIORE010000142.1 GCA_021108315.1 Candidatus Cloacimonadota bacterium | reverse complement strand
CTATTGAGGAATTGCCATTAGAACATTGTTGAAATAACTTTTTTGTATTGCACCCCCTTATAAATATTTATAGCTTTGTTAAAATATTGTTCCGCTTTTTCTACTTGAGTCAATTTACCATAAATTATTCCAATAGTTTCAAATACACTACAAAAAACTCTTTTCTCTCTTTGATATTCAGGTTTATTCAAAAGATCTTTTTTATTCTCAAATATCTCAGATGCGACAAACAAATTTTCCAAACTTTTCTCAAAATTGCCTAGTGATTGATATGCAGAGCCTATTGTTCGTAGAGAAAGAGCAATATTAAAATCATCTTTTAGTTCACTATAAATCTCTTTTGATTTTAAAGAAAATTCAATAGCTTCATTATATTTTCCGGTCAAAGTATACGATTGTCCAATTGTTTGATATAGTTTTGCCACTTTTGTATTTTCTGTCAAAATATTGCCCTGATCAATATATGGAAGTAAAAGAAGTCCATATTCTATAGTCTTATCTGGTTTGTTTATTTTAGCATATTTAGTAATCAAAGAATATAAATTTTCAATTATTTTTTTAGTATCATTTTGTTGTTCATTCTCTTTTAGTTCTAATTCTAAATTTTCAATATCTTTTAATACATTTTCCATTGTATCCTCACTTTTTATTTTAACGCAGATTATTTAGTATCAGTATAATAAATGCTAATTTACCGATTTTTTAAATTATCAATAGCATTCTACTTTAATTGTGAGTAAATTATTTTATTGAATAAACGAAGTCAAAAAAAATCTTCATCATCAATATTGAAAATCGGGTAATCTTTGTGGAATGGGAACAGAAGTTGCTCAGAAATTCTTTCATTTTTCCAGACAAGATTGGAAACACTTATTCCCAGAAGTCTGATAAGTCTCTTATCCTGAATATTTTGCAATAAAAGATTCTCAGCGATGTGTAAAATTATCATCTCATCGTTTATTGGAGTTTGAATTGTTTTTCTTTTGGTTACAATATCGAAGTTTGCATATTTGATTTTGAGAGTTAATGTTCTAGCTTTAGCTCCTTTTTCTTTGAGCTTCAAAGCTATTTTGTGGGCACTGGTTTTTAGAAAATCTCGTAATTGAACAGGATCATCAATATCTTTCACAAAAGTTTTTTCATTTCCAATTGATTTTCTTACATGATGGATTTTTACTTCTCGTTCATCTATTCCACGTACCACGTTATAATAAAATCTACCGACTTTCCCAAAATTTTTCAATAGATCTTTAAGCTCAACCTCTCTTAAATCTTTTCCGGTAAAAATTCCTAAGCTTTTCATTTTCTTTTCACTTACTTTGCCGATTCCATGAAATTTTCTAATGGGAAGAGCATTCAGGAACTTTTCAGCTTGATTTGGAGGAATTACTACCAAACCATCCGGTTTATCAAAATCAGAAGCTATTTTTGCGATAAATTTATTATATGATACTCCTGCGGAAGCAGTTAATTTTGTTATTTCAAATATTTTTTGTTTTATCTTTCGGGCTATTTCGGTAGCAGATTTAAAATTTTGCATATTATTGGTAACATCAAGATAAGCTTCATCAATAGAAACAGGTTCAATTTGCTCAGTGAATTCTTGAAATATTTGATTGATCTGCTGTGATGCTTCCCGATAAGCTTCGAATCTTCCTCTTACAAAAATAGCATGTGGACACAGCTTTATTGCCAAAGCACTTGCCATTGCCGAGCGAATCCCATATTTCCGAGCTTCGTATGAGCAGGTGGAAACTACACCCCGTTTTGTTGGACTTCCTCCTACAATAATTGGTTTTCCCTTATATTCAGGATGATCACGGATCTCAACAGCTGCAAAAAAAGCATCCATGTCTATGTGAATAATTTTTCGTATTTGGTTTTTCATTATGGAAGATTCTTTTAAAAATAGGTGTTCACTTTAAATGTTTCATCATCATTTATGATTAATTCACAGATACTACATTTAATAATAAAGAAATCACCGGTTATTTTCCTATTTAGAGCCACTTGACTAACAAAATTACCTTCTCTATCTATAATATCAAAATAAGCTGAATCCCTATCCTGTGTAAGAACCCATAAGTTCTTATTATAATAGAATATCTGACGTATGGAAAGATGATATTCTTTGTATACTAATCCCTCTTTTTCACCATCATCACCATTTTTTAACATTTCATATTCTACTTCATGTTGCTCTTTCTTGATTTTGTAGTAGGTTTTTGTTATTTTTCTTATGAAATTTCCATTATTATCAAAAACATCAATTTTATATTGGTTTTCAGAATTTTGACTGATATAGATAGATTCATCAGAACAACAGAATATTGGTAGAGCAAAATCTTCGGGAGCTTTAATATTTTCAGATAAAATAATCATGTTCTCATTCGATTCTAAAACAATTTTACCAATGTTCAACATTTTATTATCTTCAAATTTAATTTGAAAAATATTTTTCACAACAGCATCTTTTACAGATAGCTGCCTATAACACATTTCAAAATCTTCCATTGGGGTTTGTGATAAATAATTGCCTAAATAGTCAAAATGCATCTCATTTAACTTGTCAATATCTATAACAACAATATGGTTTTCTGCAATATTGTCATAAGCAAAAAGTGGTTCAAGAAATTCTCCTGGTCCCTTACCATATTTATCCAATCTGAACTCAATTTTAAATTGGTAATTCAAAGCAAATAGTATTTTTGATAGATTATCTAATATAAATAATTTGTCATTTTTAACAAATAAACTTGAAGTTGAAGCAATATCTTCACTCAATGAATAAGTTTTTTTAAAACGCAAAGGAATTTCTTGAGTTTTGGTATCACTTTTGTTAATAAAAAATGTTAAGATAATTAAAATACTCACGATACACCCAATACTTAAATAAACAAATAGTTTTTTCATTTAAACCTCTATACTTTTTATCTTTTCGTGTTAATTTAAATCAAAGAGTTTCTCGGATCATTACTTTGTTATGATCAGGTGCTTTAAATTTTTTACTTCCTGTTTAAGCATATATATTTCAATAAATTGATTATCTTGTTTATCCCTTTTGTAAATATAAAGATAATCATTATAAGTTCCTGCTATCATTTTCATCTCTTTTCCAAAATCTGCAGTTCCCAAATAGCTACCTCTAAGGTCAAAGAAAAAAATAATTCCCTTTTCGGATTTTTTTGCAACTTGTAAAATTAAGTAATTATCAATAGAAAAAAAAGATTCAATTTTTTGTTTAGCATTAATTTTGATTCGACTTTTATCAAGATCAATTTTTTGCAACTCTTTATCTTGTGGGTCATATGAGAAAACATTAAAATCAGTTTCTTTCCTTTCTAAAATATACACTTGGTCTTTGTTGATTGCATACAAGTAAAAATTTACTAATTCATAATCATTAATAACGTTAGCTTCTTTTTCAAAAATTTTCTCACCATTAACATTAATAGCATCAATATAGTTTTTTTTACACTGTTTTGAGGAAGTTGAGTAAATGAATTTACGGTTATTTCATTTTTATAAAGTTGAAAATGAGGTATTCCAAAAGCATTTAGTTCTCAATATTCTAAAAAAGTTCCATTTGAATCATAGTAAGATACACTAAATCTTGTTACATCAAAAATACCCAGTCGTTTATCATTCTCTGAATATAAAATAGGTATTCCTAATTCAATCTCACCCGGTCCGCTACCCTTTTTGCCAAAACTTAATTCATATTTGCCAGTATTTTTATACTTCGAAATTTTGCTAAAGTTTGTTTCATAGGTATAAAAGCCAAAATCTGTGAAAATAAATAATGGCATATCTTCAACTTCTAAGAGAATTGTGACTGTTTTCTCAAATACATCATCAATATTAATAATATCTTCTTGCTTCTTCACACAGCTCAATGCCACTATCATTAGCATAATTACAATTGATACTCTAAATAAATTCACCGGAAAATAATTCATTGTTTTTCTCCAATTTTCTCTTATTCCAAAGTTTGTCTTGGAAATGCTGAAAATTTCTATTTTGGAAATCAACGTCAAGTATTTTAACCAAATTCAGTATCCCTTTGAAAATAGAAATAAAAGACACAAAACCAGTTGGAATAATAAATGCTTGCTTTAATAAAAAAAAACTGGAGAATATCTATGAAAAAATCACTATTTTTACTGTTAATTTTTATACCTGTTATTATTTTTGCATCAAAGATCACCTTTGAATATAGCTTTGATATGCCACAGGTAGAAAATCAAATGGGATATCAAACACTAACAATTGATAATTCAATGCAGACTGGAGAGGTAGGAGAACCTCAACTTCCTTGTTTCGGATCAAAATTATTAATTCCAGCTGGTGAAATAGCCAAAGAGATCAAAATCGTAAAAAGTGGTCTTACCGAAATTAATAGAGAGATCAATTTATTTCCAACCCAACCGCCACATCCTTTCTCTGAAACTAATATCGAATTTGTTCAACCTGATTTGCAAATCTATAACAGCAATGAAAAGTATCCTTACAATGAAGACTATCATCTGAATACAGAGTTCTTGTCCGGTTATGCAATTGCTTTTTCTACTTTTACTCCTATAGAATATTATCCTGCTGAAAAGAAAGCGTATTATTATAAAAACATTGAAGTTACGGTTACTACCGAAAGTTCAACAAAAGCTCTACAAGCTACTAGATTTTTAAAAAATGATGAATATATTGTCAACTTTGTAAGCAGAAATATTGATAATTCACAACTTATACATTCTTATAATGTTACGTCTACAAGAGATGGTGATACAGATTATGTTATTATTACTGAGGAAGCAAAAGTTGCAAATTGGACTATCTATGCAGATTTATATCGTGATCTGGGATATGTAGTCGAAATAGAAACAATGGAAAATATTATAAATGATTACTTTGGTGAAGATACTCAAGCAAAAGTTAGAAATTTCCTTATCGAAAAATATGAAAATAATCCTCTCAAGTTCGTTCTGTTGGCTGGAGATGTTGATGTAATTCCGCATCGTGGAATGTATGTCAATATGGGCGGAGGAGAATATACAGATGATGATATTCCTGCAGATATGTACTATTCTTGCCTTGATGGAACATGGAATGACAATATAAATGAATGGTGGGGAGAAGAATCGGAAGCTGATCTTGCTCCCGAATTTGCCATAGGAAGAATCTGCTATAATAATGATCAGGAAATTACGAATTTTATCAATAAAGTAGATAGTTATCTGAATTCTCCAGTAGTTGATGAAGCAAAATCAGCCTTATTCATTGGTGAATATCTCTGGGAAGGTCCTACTTGGGGTGGTGATTATATGGATGAAATGATCGGTGGTTCGGATACTCATGGACATACGACTATAGGAGTTCCAGAAACTTGGGATATCGAAACTCTCTATGAAAGAAACGGAAATTGGAATGCCTACGACCTTTTTGCTCAATTGAATGTTGGACCAAATCTAATTAATCATCTTGGACATTCCGCTACATATTATACTCTAAAAATTTCAAATCATGATGTAACTGACGTTAATATCACCAATAATGGCGAAAATCACAATCATTCCATTCTATTTACGCAAGGATGTTATGGCGGAGCTTTTGATAATCGTGATACAAATGGTTCTTATGGTGATGATTGTATCACCGAAAAATTCCTTTCAATTAGTAACGGGATGGTGTCTATGATCTCAAATTCCCGTTATGGTTGGGGACAGCAAGGCTCAACTGATGGAGCTTCCCAGTTCTTTCACAGAGAATATATTGATGCAATGTTTGGAGAAGATATATTTGATCTTGGAGCTGCTTTATCTGATGCAAAAATAGATGCTATACCATTTATTATGGGTAACGCTGTCATGTATTGGTGTACTTATCAAACTAATTTGAACGGTGATCCGGCACTTCCTGTATGGACAGACGAACCTCAGGAAATTGTCACTTCATATCCTTCCGAATTACTAGTCGGGGCAAACCAATTGATTGTAACTACCGATATTCCAAATGCAAATGTTTACATCTTTGATCAAGAGGGACGTATTGCAAGCGGAAACACAGGAGAAACTGGTTCTAATACTATATTTTTAGATCATATCTTAACTAATGTCGAAGATCTTCAAATAACGATTGTTAAACATAATTTTTTAGCTCATCATGGTGTGATTACAGTAATCCCTGGAGATGGTCCTTATGTTGTTGTGGATGGTGCAGTATATACAGAAACCGAAGATTACATTGATGGCTCCATTCAACCACTTGATATTGTTGATATCTCTATTTCATTGAACAACATTGGCTCTGAAATTACTGATGGTGATGTTGAAGCAACTTTGTCCTGTGATTCTGAATATATTAATATTATCAATAATAATGTGATTACTTCAGTATTAGATTCTGAAGAAACAATCACTTTGGAAAATGCGTTTCAGATTGAAATTTTACCCGGATTAGAAGACCAAACTATGATTATTTTTGATGTAACTCTCAGTTCCGGTATGACATTCTGGCATAGTGCCATCAATCTTAATGTAAATAACTCTCAAATAAATTTCGTTTCCTATACTATAGACGTTGCTTCTGGTGATGACGATGTTCTCAATCCGGGAGAAACTGCCGATGTTTATTTTGAATTTGAAAATTCAGGTGCAGGTATATCATATTTACTGCAAACTGTGGCGATTTCTTTTGATGGATATCTATCTATTTACGGAAATTCAGTAATAGATCAGATTGATCCTAATAGCAATGCAACAACTTCTGTCCCATTTACTTTGGAAGTCTCTGCCGATTGTCCCCAAGACTATCTCGGAAATCTTATGATTGTCTCAGGAGATGCTTGTGGTGCTGGAATAGAAGAAAATATTTCAATCTCAGTTGGAGCTGTTTCTCACAATTTTGAAATTGGAATAGGTGATTGGGAACATTCATCTCTTACTACCGGTTTTTCCGATCAATGGCATTTGAGTGATAATAGAAATCATACTCAAGATGGTGAATATAGTATGAAGCTTGGTGGGAATGGTGATTCGGACTATTCAAATTCTGTTCACGGTGGATTGGTAAGCCCTCCATTTGTCTTAACTTCAAATTCTTATGTGACTTTCTATCATTGGATGGATGCAGAAACGAATAGTTCTACGCAAGCTTGGGATGGTGGTAATGTAGAAAT
Source organism: Candidatus Cloacimonadota bacterium (assembly GCA_021108315.1). Lineage (GTDB taxonomy): Bacteria > Cloacimonadota > Cloacimonadia > Cloacimonadales > TCS61 > JAIORE01. The sequence continues at coordinate 2,046 of JAIORE010000142.1, read as the reverse complement.
CTCTACCGATGGTGAAAATTTTGAGATTGTTACTCCTGTGGGAGGATATCCTTATACAATCTATCCAAATGCTGCTTCTCCATTCGATCCCGGAACTCCTGTATTCTCCGGCTTACACGATTGGGAACAGGTTCAAATTGACCTTTCGGATTATTCGGGAACTGTTCAATTGAAATTTGTATTTGGCTCTGATGCTGCTGTAACTGCAGAGGGTTGGTATATTGATGATATATTGATCGAGAGTTATACTGATTCCAATCCATCTGAAATCATTCCATTATCAGCTTTTGTTGGACAGAACTATCCAAACCCATTTAATCCTGTAACTACAATTTCATTTACTACTGTAGATAGTAGCAAGCCTACTGAAATTTCTATTTTTAATATCAAAGGACAAAAAGTAAAAACGCTACTAAATGAAAAACTTGCTCCCGGTGAACACAAAGTTACTTGGGAAGGCAAAGATTCACAGAATAATAAAGTTTCCTCAGGAATTTATTTCTACAAGATGAAATCAGGGGATTTTTCCAAGATTAATAAAATGATTTTAATGAAATAGTGACAAAGTCATTTTAAATCTTGATAAACAGTGGTTGATAAAAATTTAAATCAACCACTGTTTTTTTTTAAACATAGATATCAAAAATAATTTTCCTGAATTCAACTAAGGGATGACAAAATAATAAATTGGAGATTTGGGGGGATATTATAACATTTTATTCAAGGCAGTAAAATGTTTCATAGCCTAAGCTATACAGCATTTTACTAACGCAGAAGAAATTGTTAGAGTGATGCCGGAAAATCCAAGTTATTGTTTTGTCGTCCCTAAACTATTTATTAATTCCTTTTGTATTGACATCTGAATAAATATTTTAGAAATTGATTTATAAAATGAGGTGCATTATGATAAAAAAAATCTTATTTCCTATTTTAATGATGTTTGGCATCATTCTTTCCGCTCAGATTCCTCAAGGATACTATGACGGTTGCGAAACTGTAAATGGAGAAGAATTGAAAACAGTATTACATAATATTATTGATAATCATACTGAGATGTCATACAATGCTTTAAGAGATTATGTATTGAAAGATACAGATGAAGATGAAAATAACACGAATAATATTATATTGCTGTATACTGGTTGGTCTATTTCAAAAAATTCATTTGGTGGTGGAGCTTCTGATTGGAATAGAGAGCATGTTTGGGCAAAATCTCATGGTGGTTTTGATAATAATCCTCCAGCCGGAACAGATGCTCATCATATCCGCCCCACAGATGCTTCGGTAAATTCACGTAGAGGAAATTTGGATTTTGATAACGGTGGTAGTGCTTATACTGATGGTGATGGTGCAACCGGATGTTTTGTGGATGGAGATTCTTGGGAACCTCGAGACGAAGTTAAAGGTGATGTTGCTAGAATGATATTTTACATGGAAGTCCGTTATGAAGGCACAGGTGGAGAACCTGATCTGGAGATGGTTGATTATGTAGATTCATCACCAAGTGGACAGCCCTTACACGGGAAAAAATCTACTTTATTAGCTTGGCATCATGAAGATCCTGTAAGTGATTGGGAAATACGTCGAAATAATAGAGTTTATAACTATCAAAACAATCGTAATCCTTTCATTGATCATCCTGATTTTGTAGGAAGAGTATGGGAAGGTGTAAATTCTGATGATATAACAATTGCTCCCAAAATATTTCTAAATATTTATCCAAATCCCTTTAACCCATCTACTACTATTTCTTTTGAAACCACAAATTTATCTAAAGATACAAAAATTGAAATATTCAATATGAAGGGTCAGAAAATAAAGAACTTAGAATTCGAAGATATGAAACAAGGAATTAATAACATTGTTTGGAATGGAACAGATGATAAGGGATCAAATGTAGCTTCTGGAATATATTTCTGCAAACTAAATTCGGGTGATAAAACCCTTTTGCGCAAAATGTTGCTGATGAAATAGTGACATATGTCCCCTCCGGTAGATTTATATTATAAATAAAGACCTGAGGAGGCATAATGAGAGATCATAAAA